>CAXBNO010000007.1:0-17897 GCA_963976775.1 uncultured Kordiimonadales bacterium | reverse complement strand
ACCTGACCGATTTGGGAATCCCAAATCGATTCAATCATTTGATGGAACGCTCTAGCTCGGCACCGGCAGCCTCAATAGCGCCGACGAAGGCATTGGTGGTCTCGCCGCGTTTCATGAGGGCGGTGAAATCCTGAACAATGGTGTCCCAGACGCCGGGTTCGACGACAGCGTTGATTCCCGCGTCGGCAATGATCTCCACGTGATGCTCGGCCATGGCGGCAAAGATGAGGACACCGGTACGTCCGGACGTCTGGTGCAGCCCCTGTTCGAGAAACTGGGTCCTGGCCAGCCTTTCGGCCCGTCGCAGTTTCACGGCACGGGGGACCAGCGCCATCCTGAGCGGCATGTACTGCAATACCAGGTAAGCCAGGAGGGCTGCACCTGACTGGGCGCCCACGAGTTCCGCCGACGAGACCCCTGCGCCGATCAACGCAAGCAGTCCTCCGGTCAGCATGCCGAACAGCAGGGACCATAGTGCCGCGATGATCATGTAGGGCTCGCAGGCTCGGGCAACGACGCAGACGATCTCGCCACTGGAGCGCTCCTCGATTGTGCGGATTGCCTTTGCAATGCGTTGATGGTCCGCTTCAGAAAAGTACATGCGCATCACCATCCCCCCGACGAGCCGCCGCCGCCGAAACCGCCACCACCGCCGCCAAATCCGCCGCCGCCGCCACTACCGCCGAAACCGCCAGATCCATATCCACCGCCCAATCGTCGGCCATTGTGTCGCATGCGATAGGGGCCAAGATGCGCCTCGTCCCTGAGTGACATGAAAACGACGAGGATCAGGAAGCCGACCAGAATCAGGATCGGAGAAATCTCCTCATCATCCTCTTCCACAAGCGGGGCATAGGTACCGGCAATCGCATCCAGGATTGCATGTGTCCCCCTGACGATGCCATCCGACATCCTGCCATCGCGAAAGGCGGGGAGAATCTCGTTCTCGATGATCAGCCTTGCCGTCGCATCGGTCAGGTCACCTTCCAGGCCGTAACCGACCTCGATCCGAACCTTGCGTTCGTTGGGCGCGACGATCAGCAGGACACCGTTGTCACGGCCTTTCTGCCCGATACCCCATACGCGCCCCAGGCGATATCCGTAATCGGCGATCTCGTATCCCTCCAGTGACCCCAGCGTGACCACGACGACCTGGTTGCTGGTGTCGCGTTCATGCGCGGCAAGCGTTTCCGTCATCTGCTGCTCGGTCGCGACGCCCAGCACGCCAGCCCGGTCCACCACACGCCCTGTCAGTTCCGGGAATGTCTGGGCGAGTGCGGCACCTGCAAGCAGGACCAGCGCCAGCACGAGCAGCAGCGGAACCGCAACAGGTCCGACAACCGGACGTCGGCTCGAGCGCAGGAGGATTTGCTCCATCAGAACTTGACGGCAGGAGCCTGATCCGCGCCTGCCGTGGCCTGGAAGCTCTGCTTCGGCTCGAGATCACCGTACAGGATGGTCGCCCATACGATGCCTGGGAACGTCCTGAGTTCGGTATTGAAGATCCGCACGGCCTCGATGTAGTCACGACGAGCCACGGCGATCCTGTTCTCCGTGCCTTCGAGCTGCGACTGCAGGGCGAGGAAATTCTGGGAGCTCTTCAGGTCGGGATATCGCTCCACCGTGACCAGCAGGCGCGACAGCGCGCTGGTCAGCTGGCCCTGTGCCTGTTCGAACATCTTCATGGCGTTGGGATCGCTCAACATCTGCGGCGTCACCTGAACCTGAACCTGCGTCGCCTTCGCCCGAGCCTCGATCACGCCGGTCAGCACATCCTTCTCCTGCGACGCAAAGCCCTTCACGGTCTCGACAAGGTTCGGTATCAGGTCGAGACGGCGCTGGTACTGGTTCTGCACCTGCCCCCATGCCGCGTTCACCGTTTCATCAAGGCGTGGAATCTCGTTCACACCACAGCCGGTCAGGCTGAGTGCCAGCGACAGCATTGCCAGCAGGCGAAGCGGCACCCGAAAAATTCGCGGCCGAACGGCTGAAGTGTTCATGGCAGAAATCCCCAGATTGCTTCGTTTGACATGATCTGCGCCGGATCGGAACGCAACCCGTCATCGTGCGTCACTCTGATTCCAGTCGCGACAAGAGAAGTGTTCCTGCAATTCATTGCTGAGCCGAGCCTTCGAACCAGTCGAACTGCGGCCCGGCGATCTCGCGCAGGCGGGCGTAGTCTTCGGCGAACATCTCCCGCAGGCTTGCGCGCACATCCGCCGGGATGCGGTCATCATAGCCGCCGACGTTCTGCGGCGCATAGTCGATGCCGTGGGCCGGTTCCAGTTCCAGGAAGCCGAAGACCCGTTCCGTCTCGGTCTCCGGATCCGCGAAGAAGGCCTCCGACTTTATCAGGCAGACATTCTCCGCCCCCAGCACCGCCTGCAGGCGCGCGACCTGCGGTGCATAGCGGCTGCGATCGACGTAGGAGAAATGCTGATGCGCCCATGACTGGTAGGTCGGATCCTGGCGGATCTTCTCCGCTTCGCCGGCCAGCCGCTCGGGCTCCTGCGCGATGGCCTCGGCCAGCGAGAGATCGTCCTGATCCTTCTTCTTCTCGTGCCAGTAGTGGGAGAAGGTGCGGTCGACGGGATCACGCAGCATGGCGATGACGCGCACGCCGGGCAGATCCGCCGCCATCCGCTCGATCGCCAGCGGGTGATACATGTAATAGGGACTGGCCTCGAACGTCAGCACCGCCGCGCCGAGCTGCTTCTCCAGTTCCAGCTTCTCCGTCGTGCGGGCAAAATGGCCGCGATACCAGTTCTCCCCGCGCGCGTAGCCATAGTCGAAGTAATGCACTTCCTTCGATGACGGCGGCAGCACCAGCGGATGCTGCTGCAGATAGTGATGCAGGGAGGTGGTCCCGGCCTTCTGCGCACCGACGATGATGAAATCCGGCAGCACCCGATCATGCGCCGAGACCGCGACCTTGGCCCGGTGTCCGGCATTGCGTATCAGGTCCTTGGTCCGCTGCCACATGCGCCTGCTGTCCGTCCCTTGAAGTTGCTCCGGCGGAAGATGCACCAGTCCGCCGCCCGCCGCAAACCCAAGACGGTTTGCAGATGGCGGCATGAGGTTCAGACTGTGCCGGTCAAACGGTAGGGGAGGACCGCATCATGAGTTACAGGCATCCGGCAGAACCGGAATTCGGCGGCACGATCGGACGTACTTTCGACGAGTCGGAAGCCTGGTGGCCGGAACCGAAACTGCCGCGCGGCAAGCCCAACGTATTGCTGATCGTGCTGGACGACACCGGTTTCTCACACTTCGGCAGCTATGGCTCCACCATCGAGACACCGAACGTGGACCGGCTGGCGGCGAACGGGCTGCGCTATTCCAGTTTCCACACCACATCGCTCTGTTCGCCGACCCGCGCCTGCGTCATGACCGGACGCAACCACCACACTGTCCGGATGCGCGCCATCTCGAACATGGACAGCGGCTTTCCCAACATGCGCGGTGCCATGCCCCGGTCGGCGGCAACGGTCGCAGAAGTGCTGCGGGATGATGGCTATGCCACCTTTGCCACCGGCAAGTGGCATCTGGCGCCGATGGTGGAGTGTTCCGCCGCCGGACCGTTCCACAACTGGCCGCTGCAACGCGGCTTCAACCGCTATTACGGCTTCATGCAGGGAGAGACGGACCAGTTCAGTCCGGAGATCACCTGCGACAATCATCTGATGTCGCCACCGGGCACACCGCAGGACGGCTATCATTTCTCCGAGGACATGGTGGATCAGGCCATGGGCATGATCCGCGACACCACCTCGCTGGTGCCGGAGCGTCCGTTCTTCATGTACATGGCCTTCGGTGCCACCCATTCCCCGCATCAGGCACCGCAGCCGTATCTGGACAAGTACCGGGGCCGCTTTGACGCGGGCTGGGACGCGACGCGGGAGGAATGGTACGCGCGCCAGAAGGCATCCGGCATCATACCGGCCAGCACGAAGCTCGCGCCGCGCAATCGGGGTGTGGAGGCCTGGGACGACCTGTCCCCCAACCATCAGGCCTTCGCCAACCGGTTGCAGGAAGCCTTCGCCGGGATGCTGGACCATACCGACCACCAGATCGGCCGCATGGTGGATTTCCTGGCGGAGATCGGGCGGCTGGATGACACCATGATCGTGGTCATGTCCGACAATGGGGCCAGTCAGGAAGGCCAGTCGACGGGCGTGTTCGACGAGATGCGCCATTTCAACCAGCTGCATGAGGACGTTGACGCGGCGGTGAAGCACCTGGACCTGATCGGCGGCCCGCGCAGCCACTCCAACATTCCCTGGGGCTGGGCGCAGGCGGGCAATGCGCCGCTGAAATGGTACAAGCAGAACACCCATGGCGGCGGCACCCGCGATCCGCTGATCATCCACTGGCCGAACGCGCTGAAGGGTCAGGAAGGGCAGATACGCCGCCCCTTCGCCTATGCCACCGACATTGCCGCCACCATCCTGGACGTTGCCGGTGTCGGTATGCCGGACGAGGTCGCCGGAGTGCCGCAGATGCCGATGACCGGCGTCAGCCTGAAGGACACGCTGACCGACCCGAACGCGAAGCCGGACAGGGACGTGCAGTACATGGAAATGCTGGGCCATCGCGGCATCTGGATGGAGGGCTGGAAGGCCGTCACCTGGCACCGCCGGGGCAAGAGCTTCGATGATGACCAGTGGGAGCTCTACAATCTGGACGAGGACTTCTCCGAGTGTGACGATCTTGCGGAGCGCGAACCGGCAAAGCTGAAGGAGCTGACCGAGCGCTGGTGGGTGGAGGCGGAGCGCCATGGCGTACTGCCGCTGGACGACCGGGGCGCGGGGATGCTGTTCCGTGCCTCCCGCCAGCCCGGCACACCGACCGCGCGGCGGCGCTATGTCTACTACCCGCCGGTCAGCCACATCGTGGCGGACGCCTGCCCCAGCCCGGCGCGCAGTTTCACCATCACGGCGACCATCGACCATCCGGCGGGCCAGGGCGACGGCGCCATCCTCGCCCGCGGCACCATCAACAGCGGCATGGCACTCTATGTCAGCGGCGGCAGGGTGGTCTTCGACTACAACTGCTTCCGCGAACACAGCCGGATCGCGACGGAGGTGCCACTCAGTCCCGGCGCGCACGAGGTCGTGGTACAGGTGGACCGCAATGCCGACCAGTCGGCGACGGCCACCCTGTCCGTGGACGGCACGGTGGCCGGGTCCGCCCACATTCCGATGCTGTTGCGCATCATCTCCTCCACCGGCATGGACTTCGGGCGCTCCAATGCGCCCGTGACCGACGACTATCAGGCACCGTTCGTCTATCCGGGCAGGATCAGTCGCGTGGTCATCCAGTTGCCCGAACCGGCGACCCCGAAGGACCGGAAGGCCGAGGTGGAGGCGGAAGCGCGCGCGGCGATGACCCGACAGTAGACCATCCCGAGTTCAGGGCTGCATCGGAGGCACCGGTCAGGCTATAACCGCCCGCATGATTGATTTTGATCCCGATCTCGATTTCACGGGCGAGGATCTGCCGCCGACACTTCGCGCGGTAGGCCTGTTCGCCCAGACCCTGACCCGGATGCGCTGGTTTCACCGCGTTGGCGAACTGTTGAGCGCGGAGGAAGCGGACGCGGCGCACGCCTATCTCTCGGCGCTGGGATTCCCCGATGCCGGTCCGGCGGAGATCGGCGACTGGATGGAGGCCGAGGAAGCCGCGGGCAACAGCGACTGGAACAGCACGGGATGGGAGGCGGAGGAGCAGTTGCGCGCCGCCCTGTCGGTGCAGGCGGTGGACATCATTGGCGACGAGCAGGCCGTGCTGGTCGCCCTGACGCATGTGACCAGCACGGCGTCGGAGGCCGTCCATGCGGCGGCGGCGCAGGCCGCATCCCGCTTCGGCATCGACGACGAGGGACTGATCCGCGCTGCCGCCGGTTCGGCGACCCAGGGGGCCTACCTCGCCGCGCTGGTGCTGGCGGCGGGCGAAGACGAGGAACACGCCTTCGCACACAAGTTCCGGCTTTTCGAATCCGGGCGCTGGCCCCTGGGCGTGACCGGTGCCACCCTGAACATCTTCTGATCCGATTCTCGCCGTTTCCGGCCACTGCCCCCTCGCCCCTGCCCGCCCGCCAACGAACACAGGCTGCCCCATGTCGACCACCCGTATTGCCACCTGGAACATCAACTCCGTACGCCTGCGCCTGCCGATCGTGCGGCGTTTCGTGCAGACCTACCGGCCGGACGTGCTCTGCCTGCAGGAGATCAAGTGCGAGGATGCGAAGTTCCCCTATCAGGACTTCCGGGAGATGGGCTATCCGCACATCGAGGTCTTCGGCCAGAAGAGCTATCACGGTGTCGCCACCGTCTCCCGCGTGCCGTTGACCGGTACCGAGCGGCTGAAGTGGGCCGGCAAGGATGACACCCGCCATCTGCTGACCCGCCTGCCCGGCGACGTGGAGGTACACAACTTCTATGTGCCCGCAGGCGGAGACGAACCGGACCCGGCGGTGAACGAGAAGTTCGATCACAAACTGCGGTTCCTGGACGAGATCACGGCCTGGTTCGCGGAACGCCGGACAGACGATGCCAGGGCCGTCGTGGTGGGCGACCTGAACATTGCTCCGCACGAGAATGACGTCTGGTCGCACAAGAAACTGCTGAAGGTCGTCAGCCATACCCCCGTCGAGGTGGCGCGCATGGCCGACTGGATCGCGTCCCACGGATTCCATGACGTGGTGCGCCAGTTCGTGCCGGAATCCGAACAGCTCTACAGCTGGTGGAGCTACCGCGCGAAGGACTGGGACGCCGCCGACAAGGGCCGCCGCCTGGACCATATCTGGGTCACGCCTGCGCTGGTCGGTGCGCCGAAAGGCATGGAAGTGGTGCGCGAAGCCCGTGGCTGGGGCGAGAAACCGTCCGACCATGTGCCGATCTGGATGGACATCGACCTGGGCTGAATGCGCCGGGGACGTCACTTGCGACGAATCGTCAGTACCGCCCGGCCCGAGTAGCGCTGATGATCGGTCCTGTCCTTTTCCAGCACACCGATCTGCGCGATGAAGCCCAAACTGCTCACAACGCTGCCGTCCTACACGCGCCGCCTGTTCATGGCGGATGTGGCCGCCGGGCTGACGGTTGCGATGGTTGCCCTGCCACTGTCGATCGCCATTGCCATCGCCTCCGGTGCCGACCCGGCCGCCGGTCTGGTGACGGCGGTCGTGGCCGGATATCTGATCTCGCTGCTCGGTGGCAGCCGGGTTCAGATCGGCGGGCCGACGGGGGCGTTCATTGTCGTCGTCTATGGGGTGATCGCCAACCACGGCTATGATGGCCTCGTCCTGGCGACACTGATGGCCGGGCTGATCCTGCTCGTTGCAAGCCTGCTGCGGGCGGGATCCCTGATCGCGCATGTGCCGGAGGCGGTGATCAACGGCTTCACCATCGGAATCGCGATCATCATCGCCACCAGCCAGATGAAGGACCTGCTGGGCCTGCAACTGGCCAGCGTCCCCGCCGATTTCGTGCCGAAGGTGGCCGCCCTGCTGTCCGTCCGCGACAGTTTCAGTCCGGCGGCGCTGATCATCGCCCTGCGGAAGATCGCCCCCCGGTTTCCCGGTCTGATCGTGGCGGTCGCGGCCACCTCCGCAGCGGTGGCGCTGCTGGACCTGCCTGTGGAAACGATCACGTCACGCTTCGGCCCACTGCCCGATAGCCTCCCCATACCCGAACTGCCGAAGATCACGCTGGCAAAGGTGACGGAACTGCTGCCCTCCGCCTTCGTCATCGCCTTCCTCGCCGGCGTCGAGTCCCTGCTCTCCGCCATCGTTGCCGACCGGCTGATCGACGGACACTACCGCCCCAATGCCGAACTGATTGCCCAGGGTACGGCGAACATCGGCTCCGCCCTGTTCGGCGGCCTGCCGGCGACCGGTGCCATCGCCCGCACGGCGACCAATGTCCGTGCTGGTGGCAGGACACCCGTGTCGGGCATGGTCCACGCCCTGGCGGTGCTGGCGATGATGATGATCGCCGCACCGCTGGCCGGGCACCTGGCGCTGTCGGCCCTGGCCGCGCTGCTGATCATCACCGCCTGGAACATGAGCGAGCCGGAGAAGTGGGGCAGCTATCTCAGGGAGCCGGTCCCGGACCGCGTGCTGATCCTGCTGACCCTGGTGCTGACCGTTCTGGCCGACCTGACGGTTGCCATCGGCGTTGGCGTTGCCCTAGGGCTGGCGCTCCGGCTGCACCGGCGGAACGCCGGACCACCCGACTGGACCCCGCGGGACCGGTAGCAGCGCCGTAGCGAACAGCCTGCCTTTCGTCGGCAACTTATTGAATTTTCGATATTCTTCCGACCTGAACCAGAGTTGCAGATGCACGAACTCCGGTTGGGAAGCAGGTTCCTGCACCTCCCGTATGATTGTGCATCGGCGTATCCGGGACCTTGTATGCAGGGCGGCCGTTGAGCGAACGGACCGCACGACACCTGCAACAGGAGATCATGAAGATGAACATGCGCATTCCCGCCCGACTGGTACTCGTCGCCATGCTGGCACTTCCCGCCACCGGCGCCTTCGCCAGCGAACGCCATGACGCGACGACGGCAGCACAGGAACAGGCCATCCGCGATACCCTCACCGCGCAGGGCTATGACGTCCGCAAGATCAAGCGCGAGGACGGGCTGTTCGAGGCCTACGCGATCAAGGATGGCGAGCGTCTGGAAATCTATCTCGATTCCGCAATGAACATCGTCCGCACCAGCCGCGACGACTGAAACAGCGGCAAGGGGCGATGGCGCGATCCGTCGCCCCCTTCCCGCGACAGGAGCTTGAAGTCATGAAACGCGTTCGTGTGTGGGACCTGTTTGTCCGGGTGTTTCACTGGTCACTTGTCATTCTGTTCGGCGCGAATGCGCTGGTCATCGATGAGGAAAGCGCTGTCCACGAGTGGGTCGGCTATGCCGTCGTTGTCCTGATCGTCGCGCGCATCATCTGGGGACTCGTCGGCACCCGCTATGCACGGTTCAGCAGCTTCCCGCCCAGCAGGTCAGCCGCCATGGCGCAGATGACCGACATTGCCGCCGGGCGCACCCGCGCGCATGTGGGGCATACCCCGCTGGGAGCCTGGATGATCTACAACCTGCTGGTCACGATGCTGCTGATCGGGCTGTCGGGCTATCTGATGACCACCGACATGTTCTGGGGCACGGAATGGACCGAGGAGCTGCACGAGATTCTGGTTTCATGGGCGGAACTGTCCGTCGTGGCCCACATCGCAGCCGTGATCTTCGAGAGCCACCGCCTGCATGTGAACCTTCCCCGCGCCATGGTGACCGGATACAAGGAGAACATGCCCGAATGAGGACATGATCCGTGACACATCCTGCAAGCCTGTCCAACAGCACCCCCCTTGGCCTGATGGCGCTGATCCTGATCCAGGTGATCTGCGCCATCTTCTTCGCGACCGACGTTGTCGCGGATTTCGCGGAGGGCGGGCTGGCGACGTCGGAGCAGTATCACCTGATCGTCGAGTCGGTCGCGACGGTCTCGCTCTGCGCCGCGATCCTGCTGGAGATGCGCTACTTCCTCTATCTGCTGCGCCGGAAGGCGCATCTGGAGAAGAGCGCCTCGGTCGCCACGATGGCCGTGTTCGACATCATCGAGAGTCACTTCGACGCCTGGCAGCTCACGCCTTCGGAACGCGATATCGCGATGTTCCTGGTCAAGGGGCTCGGCATTGCGGAAATCGCGACGATGCGCGGCAGCGCCGAAGGCACGGTCAAGTCGCACCTGAACGCGATCTACCGCAAGTCGGGCACAGGCAGCCGCGGCGAACTGTTGAGCAGCATCATCGACACGCTGATCGAGGAACGCCCGGCCAGATCGTGAAACCCGCTGCCGGGGGAACCCGCCACCGCACCCGGTGGCTCATTCCGTGCCGACGTTCTCTGCCAGCCAACCCTTCATTCGCGCCATCGCTTCTTCGATATTGTCGATGGAGCTGGCACAACTGAACCGCAGATAGCCTTCCCCGAAACGGCCAAAGCTGGTGCCTGCAATGGCGGCGACGCCGGTTTCCTGCAGCAGGCGATCCTGCATAGTGGCGCTGTCGAGTCCGGTGCCGGTGATGTTCGGGAAGGCATAGAATGCGCCCTTCGGCATCACGCAGGACACGCCGGGCATGTCGTTCAGCAGTGCGACCATGCGGGTGCGGCGGAGATCGAAGGCCGCGACCATTTCCTGCACCGCGTCCTGCGGTCCCTCCAGTGCGGCGATCCCGGCGAACTGGGTCGCAGCGTTGACGCAGGAGTGGGTATTGACGGCCAATTTGCCCGCCAGCGGTGCCAGACTGGCCGGCCAAAGCCCCCAGCCGAGCCGCCAGCCGGTCATGGCATAGGTCTTCGACCAGCCATCCAGCACGATCAGCCGGTCACGGATCGACGGATAGTCCAGCAGGGTGACGTGATCCAGACCGTCATAGGTCATGCAGGAATAGATCTCGTCGGACATGATCGCGACGTCAGGGAACCGCGCCAGCCCCTCCACCAGCCGATCGATCTCCGCCCGGGGCACAACGCCCCCCGTCGGGTTGGCCGGGGAATTCAGGATGATCAGCCGGGTGCGGTCGGTGATCTGCGCCAGCACTTCCTCCGCCGAGAAGCTGAAGCCATTGGCTTCATGCAGGCGGATCGGCACGGCCCTGGCACCGGAGAACTCGATCATGGAACGGTAGATCGGGAAGCCCGGATCCGGATACATGATCTCCGCACCGGCCTCGCCGAACATCAGCATGGCGAAGGCCATGGTGACCTTGCCGCCCGGCACGCAGACGATGTGGTCGGGATCGACGGTCGCACCATGACGGCGATGAATGTCGGCAGCCACGGCAGCGCGCAGTTCGGGGATGCCGTTGGCAGGCGTGTAACCGTGGTGGCCATCGGCCAGCGCCTTGCGCCCGGCCTCCACGATGTGGCCCGGCGTCGGAAAGTCCGGCTGCCCGATACCCAGATTGATCACCGACTTGCCCTGCGCCGCCAGCGCATTTGCCCGCGCCAGTACCTCGAACGCGGTCTCTGTCCCGAGTTGCGCCATCCGGCCACTGAGTTGCATCACGCCCCCTCCCTGCATCATTCGTTTCGCGCTCTCATAGAGCGAATGGCGGGTGTCCGAAAGTGCTGCGTCGGAAGACACCGCGTTTCAAGCTTCTCCCGCCCCACGGTTTGTGGTCAGCTTGATGCATAACAACAAGCTTGGGAGCGAAAATCGACATGCAGGATCTGGCGGGGAAGGTGGCATTCGTCACCGGTGCGGCGAGTGGTATTGGTCTGGCGATCGCGCGGTCGATGCATCAGTCGGGCATGAAGGTGATGCTGGCGGACATCGACGCCGACGGGCTGGCACGTGTCGCGGCGGAGCTTGGAACCGGCACCGCCACCGTGATCTGTGATGTGCGCGATGCGAAATCCGTGCAGGCCGCGGCGGACGCGACCATCGCGACCTTCGGCAAGGTGCATGCGGTGGTCAACAATGCCGGTGTCGGTCTGGGCGGCGCGCCCGGCACGATCCCGCTGGAGGACTGGCGCTGGATCGTCGACATCAACCTGATGGGTGTCGTGCACGGGGTCGAGATATTCACGCCGCTGATCAAGTCGCATGGCGAAGGCGGCCACTTCATCAACACCGCCTCCATGGCCGGTCACTGGACGAACGCCAACATGGGTCCCTATTGCGCCACCAAGTTTGCCGTCGTCGGCTATTCGGAATGCCTGAACGAAGCACTGGCGCCGGAGGGGATCGGTGTCTCGGTGCTGTGCCCCGGGTTCGTGCAGACCAGCATCGCCGCCAGCGGCACCGCGCGCCCGTCCGGCATCATCCCGACACGCCCCGCCCCGACCGCAGAAAGCGATACGCCACCGATCCCGGACGCCGGGCAACTGGTCGCCAACGGGATGCCGCCGGAGATCCTGGGGGACTGGGTCGTGGAATGCATGCAGCGCGACGCGCGCTACATCTTCACCCATCCCGACATGGCCCCGCTGATCGACATGCGTTACGCCGCGATCAAGGAAGAGTTCGCGCGCAGCGAGGCCAATCCCACACTGAAGGCCAACCAGACAGCACACGGCTAAGGGGGAGAGGCGCGGTCATGGCCGACCTGATCGAACTCAGTTCACGCATCATCGACCAGGGTGACGAACAGGCACCCGGAATGCTCAACCGGGTCACCCGTGAACTGTCGGAAGTGGCCGATGGTGTCGCGGTGGTGGAAGCCTTCAGCCATGTGGTCAGCTTCCGCACCGACGACGGGCTGGTGCTGTTCGACACCAGCCTGCAGGCACATGCACCGGCCATCATCAGGGCGCTGCGCGGCTGGTCGAAGGATCCGGTCAATTCCATCGCCTTCACACACGGGCACATCGACCACATCGGTGGCACACAGGCCTTCCTGGACGAGGCGGCGGACAGCGGCAACCCGCGCCCGCGCATCATCGGGCACGAGAACGTCGCCCCGCGCATCGACCGCTACATCCGGACAAGCGGCTACAACGGCATCATCAATGCCCGGCAGTTCGGTCCCAACCGGCCTGGCGGGCAGCCAAGGGTGGAGCGCGACGGCCCACCCCCGTTTGGTCCGAAGTCCTGGGTCAAACCCGACACCACCTTCGTTGACCGCATGAACATCCGTGTCGGTAACGAGCATGTGGAGCTGTTTCACGACAAGGGGGAGACCGACGATCACCTCTGGGCCTGGTGGCCGGAGCGGAAGGCGATCTGTGCCGGGGACTTCATTATCTGGATGTTCCCCAACGCCGGAAACCCGCAGAAGGTCCAGCGCTATCCGCTGGAATGGGCGCGGGCGCTGCGCCAGATGCGGGCGATGAAACCGGAACTTATGCTGCCGGCCCACGGGCTGCCGTTCGCGGGGCAGAAACGCATTGCCACCGTCCTCGACGACATGGCCTGTGCCCTGGAGGGACTGGTGGAGGACACCCTGTCGATGATGAATGACGGCGCGCGCCTGAATGACATCATCCACAATGTCCGGGTGCCCGACGACCTGCTGGCAAAGCCCTACCTGCGCCCGTTCTATGACGAGCCGGAGTTCGTCGTGCGCAATATCTGGCGGCTGTATGGCGGCTGGCACGACGGCAACCCGGCGAATCTGAAACCGGCCCCCGATGCGGCGCTGGCGTCGGAGCTCGCGCGGCTGGCAGGCGGCGCCCCGGCGCTGGCTTACCGGGCGCGGGAACTGGCGGAGGCAGGGGAGCATCGGCTGGCCTGCCACCTGGCAGAATTCGCGGCACAGGCCGCGCCCGAAACGGCTTCGGTCCATGCCGCGCGGGCCTTCGTCTACCAGAAGCGGCGGGAAACCGAACTGTCGCTGATGGCGAAGGGCATCTATGGCGCCGCCGCGCGCGACTCGGAGGAGAAGGGACAACTGAATACGAAGGCCCAGCCAGATAGCTGAATGGCCAGGCCCCGGGGAGGGAAGCGCATGACTGTCAGGATCGAGAAGGATGGCCACGTCTGGACCGTCATTCATCATCGCCCGGAGGCACGCAATGCCATGGACCCGGAAAGCTCCATTGCCCTGAATGATGCCTTTCTGGCGTTCGAGCGTGATGATGAGGCGCGGGTGGCGGTGTTCTT
Organism: uncultured Kordiimonadales bacterium; assembly: GCA_963976775.1. Taxonomy (GTDB): domain Bacteria; phylum Pseudomonadota; class Alphaproteobacteria; order Minwuiales; family Minwuiaceae; genus Minwuia. The sequence continues at coordinate 4,279 of CAXBNO010000007.1, read as the reverse complement.
CGGCGAAGGCGGTGCCTTCTGCGCCGGTTGGGACCTGAAGCACGCGGCGGCGCTGGAAGCGCGCGAGCCCGGTCAGCAATCTCTGGACGACCTCGACTTCACTGCCGACGGTCCAGCCCCTGGACCCGGCGACGACATTCCGCGCGGCCCCATGGGGCCAAGCCGCCTGGAACTGGACAAGCCGGTGATCGGCGCCATTGCCGGTCCCGCCGTGGCGGGTGGCATGGAACTGGCCATGTGGTGCGACTTCCGGGTAATGGAGGAAAGTGCCTACATGGGTGTGTACTGTCGGCGCTGGGGCGTGCCCCTGATCGACGGCGGCACGGTGCGCCTGCCCCGGCTGGTCGGTCAGGGACGGGCCATGGAGATCATCCTGACCGGGCGAAAGGTGCCTGCGGAGGAATGCCTGCGTATCGGCCTGTGCGAACATGTCGTGGCGGACGGCCATGCGCGGCAAAGGGCGGAGGAACTGGCGCAGCAGATCGCCCGGTTCCCGCAGAACTGCATGCGGGCCGACCGGCGCTCCGCCATCCGCCAGCATGGGCTATCGATGCGGGAGGGCCTGGCGCAGGAATGGCGGAACAGCCGTGCCGAACTGGCGCGCGAAGGGATTGCCGGGGCCGCACGGTTCCGGGACGGCAAGGGGCGCGGCGGCGATTTCGCCGACATCTGAAGATCGGCGGGGAGGCCGTAACATGAGCTTGTTCAACAAGGTACTGATCGCCAATCGCGGAGAGATCGCCTGTCGGGTCGCGAAGACACTGCGGGAAATGGGGATCGTTTCCGTCGGCATCTATCACGCCGCAGACAGCCTTTCCGCCCACGTGGGCGCGGTGGACGAGGCCCTGCCTGTCCAGGGCGAGACCCCTGTCGCGGCGCACCTGGACGTGGACCAGATACTGATGCTGGCCCGGGAGTCCGGTTGCGATGCCATCCATCCCGGCTATGGCTTCCTGTCGGAGAACGCGGGCTTCGCCGAAGCGGTGAAGGGAGCCGGCCTGACCTTCATCGGCCCGGATCCGGACTGCATCCGGCTGATGGGCGACAAGATCGAATCCCGGAAGTTCGCGGAGGCACATGGCGTGCCGGTCGCCCCCTCCGTCCTGCCGACTGGGGAGATCGACAGCTTCATTGCAGAGGCCGCGAGCATCGGCTTCCCTCTGCTGGTCAAGGCATCGGCAGGCGGCGGCGGCAAGGGCATGAGCATTGTCCGTGATCCCGCCGATCTGGCCGACCAGGCCCGGCGGGCGGCGAGCGAGGCGCTGCGGTACTTTGCCGATGGCCGGGTCTATGCCGAGCGCTATGTCGACCGCCCGCGCCATATCGAGGTGCAGGTACTCGGCGACGGTACGGGCAAGGTCATTCACCTGCACGAGCGCGAATGCTCCATCCAGCGCCGGTTCCAGAAGATCGTCGAGGAAGCGCCCTCGGCCGGGCTGCCCGATGCCCTGCGGGCGGAGATCTGCGAGGCTGCCGTGCGGCTTGCCAGTGCCGCGAACTATCTGAACGCCGGCACCGTGGAATTCATCCTGGCCCCGGATGGTGCGTTCTACTTCCTGGAGATGAACACCCGTCTGCAGGTGGAGCATCCGGTGACCGAAATGGTGACCGGCATCGATCTGGTGCGGAAACAGGTGGAGATCGCCGCAGGTCAGGGTCTCGGCCTGACTCAGGACGAGGTTGCGCTGAACGGCCACGCCATCGAATGCCGCATCTGCGCCGAGGATCCAAACAACGGCTTCCTGCCGGAAACAGGCCGGGTGCTGCTGCTCGATCCGCCGATGGACGACCACACACGGTTCGAGAACGGTCTGACCCAGGGCCAGTCCGTCACCAGCGACTTCGACCCGATGCTGGCCAAGCTGGTGGTGCACGGACCCGACCGGCCCGGGGCGGCGGACCTGATGCGCAAGGCCCTGCGGGACACCACCCTGCTGGGCGTCGGCACCAACATCGACTATCTGGCCGACATCGTGGCCCATCCGGCGTTCCGGTCAGGCGACCTGCACACGGGTTTCGTCGAGGAGCACGCGGAGAGCCTGACCCCGGCGGAACCGGATGACCGGACCATCGATACCGTACTGGTCGCTGCCCTGAACGGCCACGACAGCTTCCGGCGACAGAACGACAATTATCCCGAACCCTATGCCAGCATGGGGCACTGGCGGAACTGAGCCGGTGGGGTGGCCCAGGCGGGTCAGCCGATAGCGCCGCCGGTCCGCATCCCCGCAATATCGTCTTCCGAATAGCCCCATTCGCCCAGGATCTGGTCGGAGTGTTCGCCGATCGACGGCGCATGGGTCATCGCGTCCGCGCCTTCGATGCGCGGCAGACCGGGAATGTGCGGCATCGGCACGGTGCCGGTCGAGGCGTGCTCGACATAGGCAATCGCCTCCACCGCCTTCGTGTGCGGATGGTCCATCAGTTCGCGATAGGTCTGCACCGGCGCGTTCATGACCCCCGCCGCCGTCAGCGCCTCCGCCCAGTCCTGCGTCGAGCGGGTGCTGAAGACTTCCCGGATCATCGGCATCAGTTCGGCCTCGTTCTTCAGCCGCAGGTCACCTGAGCAGAAGCGCGGATCATCCTTCCATTCCGGCTTGCCCATCACGTCACAGAGCGTCTGGTAATGCGCCTCCCGCATCGCGGTAATGTTGATGAAGCCGTCGGTGGTCGGCATGGTGCCCACGGGGACATAGAGCGGCTGGCTCTGGCCCTTTTCCAGGTAGAACTCCATCACCTTCGCGGCCTGGAACGCGGCGGCACTCTGCATCAGGCTGTTGTCGATGTATCAACCGGTGCCATAGCGGAATTTCCGCATCAGCGCGGCAGAGAGCGCCTGAAACGCATAGAGTCCGGTGGTGACATCGATGGGAATCATGTTCAGCCGCTGCGGTATGCCGTCCTTGTCGCGATTGACCGTCATCAGGCCGGAATAGGCTTGGATGACCGCGTCCGTCACCGGACGGTTGGAGTTCGGGCCGGACTGTCCGAAGCCCGTGACCGACAGATAGATGACGTTCGGATTGACCGCCTTCACCTGGTCGTAGGACAGACCGAACTTTGCCATGACGCCGGGACGGAAGGCTTCAACGATCACATCCGCCTTCTCGGCGATGCGCCGGGCAACAGCCAGGGCGTCGGGGTTCTTCATGTCCATGGCCAGCGACCGCTTGCCCCGGTTGAAGGCGATGGAATGCGCGCAATGGTCATTGTAGACCGCGCCCAGGGCGCGTCCCCAGTCGCCTGCCAGAGGCTCGACCTTCATCACGTTGGCACCATGCTGGGCCAGCAGCATGGTTGCATGCGGCCCGGCCACACCCTGTGAGAAGTCCAGCACATTGATGCCGTCAAAGGCACGCTGTCCGTCGGTCATTCGGGTCCCCCCAGCTTTCGATCATCTCCGCTGGCGAAACCGAAGCATGTCGGACACCGGGCGGCCTTCCTCCCCGGAAAGCAGAGTACTTCTAGCAAAGTTGTCTTTCGCGTCCATCAGCAAGATTGGCAATGCAGTCATTCGGCGCGTTGCGGTGCCGGTACGGCAAGCATCTCCAGCAGCAGGTCGGCCAGTGCATCAACCGACGGCGAGACCCTGCTGCCGCTGGCGTGAAACAGATAGGTCTTCAGGTCCGGCAATGCCGGAAAGCCGCTGTCGAGCACGCGCAACCTGCCCGAGACACCGTCGATGGGCAGAACGGTCACGGCCAGTCCGGCCTCCACGACGCAGTCCAGTCCGGCCCGGCTGGTACTCTCCTAGGCAAAGCGGAAGGGCATGCCATGGTCATCCAGCGACTGGACCGCCGCCTTCCGGTAGATGCAGTCCGGCGCGAAGATGGCGAGCGGCAGCGGGTCCACCTCCGGCGCGTCGGAATGCCGAGCCGCGGCCCAGACAAGGGGCCTGTGCATGATCTGCTGCCCACCCGACCGGCCACAGCGCTGGGTCACGAAGGCCAGATCGGCGTCACCTGCTTCCAGAAGTTCCAGCGCCTCCCTGCTGCGGTTGCAACTGAGTTCGACCTGAACCAGCGGAAAGCGCTTGCCGAACTCGGTCAGGACCGGTGGCAGGAAGCACATGGACATGTCGGTGGCGGCGAGCCGGACGCGTCCCGGCTCCACCCGCTGCCCCAGTTCCGTCATCGCGTCCGCCGTCAGGCGCATGACACGGTGCGCATACCGCAAGACGATCTCGCCTTCGCGCGTCAGACGAACCTCCCGGCTCGTGCGGTTGAGGACACGGACCTGCAGTGCCTCCTCCAGCCGCTTGATCTGCATGCTGACGGCG
>CAXBNO010000006.1:0-18506 GCA_963976775.1 uncultured Kordiimonadales bacterium | reverse complement strand
AACATCGCGGTTGCGCTCAGCGCGGCTGAGGATCGCCTGATGCATGGTCGGCACTGCCGTGTACCAGTTGGGTTTCGCCGCCTCCATCCAGGTGAAGAAGCGCAGCGCGTTGAAGCCCGGGCTGCACCAGACACTGGCACCCGCCGCCACGGAGCTCAGCACCGCCGCGATCAGGCCATGGATGTGGAACAGCGGCATGATGTTGAGGCAGCGATCCACCGCCGTCAGATCCAGCGCGGCGCGGATGTGCCGGGCGCTGGCCGCGACATTTGCCTGTGACAGCGGCACGATCTTCGGGCGCGAGGTGGTGCCGGAGGTATGCAGCACCAGCGCCACATCATCCGCCGCCGCCATGCCGCCCGCCTGCGGCGCGAAGGTCGCCGCAGGTCCGGCAAGATCGAACAGTCCGGCGGCATCGTCAGTGCGCGGGGTCAGGCGCAGGATCGCGATGCCCCGCTTCTCCGCCGCCGCGACGGCGTCACCGTCATAGTCGTCGGCAACGATCAGGGCTTTCGCGTTCAGGTCATCCAGATAGAAGTCGAACTCGTCGGCGCGGTAGGCGGGATTGAGCGGGGCCGTGGTCGCGCCGCAGGCAACCGTCAGGAAGGCGGTCGCCATCTCCGGCCCGTTCGGCAGCACGATGGCGACCCGGTCGTTGCGCCCGATGCCGAAACCGTTCAGATCAGCCACCACCTTCGCCGCGAAGTCCCGCAGCCCGCCGTGGGTCAGGTCCGCGCGACCCTCCGCGCCAATGGCCGACGCATCATCCGCGCCCGTGTCCAGCAGTTCCCGCAAGCTATTGGCCATGGAAGTTCCCCCGATCCCGTCGTCCGATGCATTTCTGTCAGGGGGATGCTTTACACCAGTCAGCCGTTCTGTTCCATCCAGCGGCGGAGCCGTTCCGGATCCGTGCCGAGAAAGGCAAAGGGTCCCCGCCTGTGCAACACCGTGGCGGCATCCGCCACCCACTCATGGCGGATCATCCAGTCAACCTCGCGACCGAACAGCCCACCACCCAGGTCCTCCCCCAGATCGGCATCCCTGTGCACCCCGTCCAGCATCTCCGGCACGGAAGCGCCATGGCGGGAGATCAGTGTGCGGATGTAGGCGGCATCCAGATGCGCCCAGGTTGCCGCGACCCGGTTGGCGAACAGGCCATAACCGCCATCCATGGTGCCGTCATGCAGCGGACCGGCGCTGCCGGACAGTCCCTCAGCGCGGGGCAGCAGATCGCGCAGGCATGCCGTCGCGCCGACGCTGCCCGCCACCACCGTGCGCAGGGTCGCGCGCCGGGTGAGTACCGCCGCCAGCAATCCTTCCAGATCCCTGTCGGAGGTGACCTCTCCGCCTGCCGGGACATGCGCCAGCATCAGGTCATTGGGCATGGGGATTAGACTCAGCGGTCCGGCCACCGTGGGCAGTTCATGCAGGCCCGCCATTTCCGGCCAGGGCCGGGCAAGCACGGCATAGAGGCCCGTCGCCTCACCGGTTGCCCCGCCGGTTGTCCCAACATCGCCACTGCCGCCCGCTGCGACCATGCCGCCCAGCCGCGAGGCATCCCGCGCCAGGGCAACCGTCAGCCGGGTGATGTCGGTCAGCGTGGCCTTCGCGACCTGATATGTCCCCTCCGGTGCCGCCAGCATGCCGCTGACCAACCTGTCAGACGCGTCGAGGACTTCACCCGCGCCTGACCTGCCACCACGGAAGAAGCAGCGCAGGCCGCGCGTCCTGGGTGCAGGGCGCAACATGCGGATGGGCTGAACCAGATGGGGCACGGCCGTCGCGAGCCAGTCCGCAAGCGCCTTCTCGTCAGGAGATTCGGCCGGAAACAGCAGATCGCACGGCAGCGGAATGGCCGGCCGGTCTGTCAGGCCCGCATGAAAGAGCCAGTCACGTGGCTGCCCGCTGGCCGCCGCCTGCCAGGCCCGGAATGCATTGACGATACCGGGGCCTTCCAGCGGATCGCTGCCCCCGGCCCCCGCCATGGATCAGGCGCCGAGTACCGGGAAGGAGCGGATGAAGTCACGGATTCGCGGCTGGATCTCGGTGCGCCAGCGGCCACCGTTGAAGACACCGTAATGACCGACGCCAGCCTGGATGTAGTCCATCTGCTTGCTGGCCGGGATATTGATGCAGAGGTCATGCGCCGCCTGGGTTTGGCCGATACCAGAGATATCGTCCTTCTCGCCCTCCACGGTGAACAGGCCGGTCTTCGCGATCTTCGTCAGATCGACCCGGCGGCCCCGGTGCATCATGGTGCCGTTCGGCAGATCGAAGCGCTGGAACACGACCTCCAGCGTCTGCAGGTAGTATTCCGCGGTCAGGTCCAGCACCGAGAGATATTCGTCGTAGAATTTCCGGTGGCCATCGGTGGAATCGCCGTCACCGGCAATCAGACCGTCGTAGAGCTTCTTGTGCGCATCGATATGGCGATCCAGGTTCATGGTCATGAAACCGGTGAGCTGCAGGAAGCCGGGATAGACCGGACGCATGAAACCGGCGTGCGGCAGGGGCACACGGGTAATGACGTTGGTCTTGAACCATTCGATCGGGCGGGACGTCGCCAGGTCGTTCGGCACCGTCGGGCTCTTCCGCGGATCGATAGGGCTGCCCATGATCGTCAGGGTTGCCGGGGTCGCCGCGTCCTTGTCTTCGGACATCAGCGCCGTCGCGGCCAGAACCGCCGGACCGGGCTGGCAGACAGCGACGACATGGGTGTTCGGCCCGAGCACACGCAGGAAATCGATGACGTAGTCGATGTAGTCATCCAGATCGAAGTTGCCTTCCGACACCGGCACGTTGCGCGCGTCACGCCAGTCGGTGATGAAGACCTCATGCTCCGGCAGCATCGCGGCAACCGTGCCGCGCAGCAGGGTGGCGTAATGGCCGGACAGCGGTGCCACGATCAGCACGCGCGGATCGGCACGACGCCGGTTCAGGCTGCTGGTATCGCGGGAAAAGTACTTCAGTTGCCCAAAGGGCTTGCGATAGATCACCTGTTCGGTCACCGGCACCGGTGCGCCGTCGATGGTGATCTCGTCCAGGCCGAAGGACGGCTTGCCATAACGGCGGGTAATGCTCTCGAACACATCAGCCGCCGCCGCTACGGCGCGGCCGGGCGCGGTATGCGCAGCCGGGGTCATGGGGTGACGCAGCATCATCTGGGTCATGTGCGCAACAGCGCGCCACGGCTTGATCGCCGCGTGGTTCAGTTCGTACATCTGGTAGAGCAAACTGGGTCTCCCGATTGCCTCGCGAATCGAAGGATAACGGATATCCCTCTCATTCCGTATTGTGCAGCGCACAATAATGTCACGGACTTGTCAAGCGCGGCTGTCACCATGGTGTCATGTGCGTCCTGTCGGAATGGTTAACGCGAGCGTGATTGGCGGCATGCGTCGCGGTGAATACCATCAGTGTCTCACCAACCAATCTGGCAGGAGTGACCGACATGTATGCACGCAGGACAGTTCTGAAGGGGGCCGCAAGCCTGCCCCTGGCCGCCATTCTGGCCGATCCGATGCTGGCCCGGGCCGCAGCCCACGGCCTGCAGGATGTTGGCATCACCACGGCGGGCGGAAAACCGGTCAATGGCGCACTCGCCCTGCCCGCGAAAGCACCCGCAGCGGCGGTGCTGCTGATCCACGAATGGTGGGGCCTGAACGACCAGATCAAGTCCGTGGCCGCGAAACTGGCGGAAGAGGGGTACGTGGCCCTGGCCGTGGACCTGTACGACGGCAAGGTCGCCAGCGACGCCGGTGATGCCCGCAGCTACATGGGTCAGGTGAACGCGGGCGAGGCCACCGATACGCTCGCGAGCTGGATCGGCTGGCTGAAGGATCACGAGAAAGCCAGCGGCAAGGTGGCAACGGTTGGCTGGTGCTTCGGTGGCGGCTGGTCGCTGAACGCCTCCATCGCCGCACCCGTGGACGGCACGATCATCTATTACGGCAATGTCAGCCGGAAGGCGGCGGACCTGAAGGCGCTGAAGGGTCCGGTACTGGGGCATTTCGCGACCGAGGACCAGTGGATCAACCAGGCCATGGTCAGCGGTTTCGAGGCGGAGATGAAGCAGGCCGGGAAGCAGCTCACGACCCATTGGTATGATGCCAACCACGCCTTCGCCAATCCGACCAGTGCCCGCTATGACGAGGCCGATGCTGCCCTGTCCTGGCAGCGCACCCAGGCATTCCTGAAGCAAACGCTCGGGTGATCACGCTTCGGCAGTATCCGGCGGCACTGCTGGGGGATCAGGACCGGCTCATGGGCGCCGAACCGACTCACCCCCAAACGAAAAAGCCGGGCACTGGGCCCGGCTTCGTCAGATCCGTCTGTCGCTGAGATCAGGCTTCGGCGGTGGCCGCCGGTGCTGCCGTCTCGGCGCGGGCCTTGGCGATCTCGCGCTTCAGCTTGCGGGCGTTGTCGGACAGCTTCGCGTCGGACTGCTTCATGATGAAGTTGTCCAGACCACTGTTGTGATCGACGGAGCGCAGCGCAGCGGCGGAAATCCGCAGCGAGACGGAACGGCCCAGCGCCTCCGACATCAACTTGGTGTGGCGCACGTTCGGCAGGAACCGACGATTGCTCTTGATGTTGGAGTGGCTGACATTGTGTCCGGTCTGCACACCCTTGCCGGTAAGCTCACAGCGTCGCGCCATGGTTGTTCTCCCGCATGTTCGGCCCATATGGCCGCAAGTCGTGAAAATTGGATCGGTCCCCTGACTGGGGGCCGGAGCGCGGGTATTTAGCGGGTTCGTGCGCGGTGGTCAAGCGCTGCGGACGCCTTGTGCAGACCGGAAGCCGCAATCTGCATGGCTGTCAGTATTTGATCCCGCGCGCCTGAGCCACCACAATGCCCGCCATCAGACACCCTGGGGAGGGAGCCGGCGGCGCCGGACAGCAGACATGACACAGACAGAAGCAGCAAGTGATCGCACGCCACCGGCAAGCCAGGCGGCGACCGACAGGGATGTCGTCGTTGTGGGCGCGGGTTTCGCCGGCATGTATCTGCTGCACCGCCTGCGCGGTCTCGGGTTCCGGGTCCAGGTGATGGAGGCTGGCAGCGATGTCGGCGGCACCTGGTACTGGAACCGCTATCCCGGCGCGCGCTGTGATGTCGAGAGCATGCAGTATTCCTATCAGTTCGATGACGATCTGCAGCAGGAGTGGGAGTGGAGCGAACGCTACGCCACGCAGCCGGAGATCATCCGCTATGCGCAACACGTTGCCGACCGCTTCGACCTGCGGCGTGACATCCGCTTCGACTGCCGCGTCGCAGCCGCTCACCTGGATGAGACACAGGATACCTGGCGGATCACGACAGAGGGCGGGGACACTCTGACCACACGGTGGTTCGTCATGGCCACGGGCTGCCTCTCCTCCGCCAACATGCCTGACATTCCAGGCATCGAGAGCTTCAGCGGCGAGATCTACCACACCGGCCAGTGGCCACATGAGGATGTGGATTTCACCGGCAAGCGGGTGGCCGTGATCGGCACCGGGTCGTCGGCCATCCAGTCGATCCCGATCATCGCGGAGCAGGCCGCGTCCCTCACGGTCTTCCAGCGTACCGCGAACTATGCGATCCCGGCACGCAACCGCCCCCTGGACCCGGAGGATGTTGCACGAACCAAGGCGCACTACGGGGAGATGCGGGCGCAGGCCAAGCAGATGCCTGCCGGGATCCTCTTCCAGGCCAATGATGTTTCGGCCAGGGCGGTGGATGACGCGGAACGGCAGGCGCGGTTCGAACACCGCTGGCAGAAGGGCGGGCTGACGTTTCTCGGGGCCTTCAACGACCTGCTGCTGGACGAGGAATCGAACCGCTTTGCCGCCGATTTCGTCCGCAACAAGATACGGGAGACCGTGAAGGATCCCGAGGTGGCGGAACTGCTCTGCCCGACCAACATCATCGGCTGCAAGCGGCTGTGTGTTGATTCCGGGTATTACGAGACCTTCAACCGTCCGAACGTGCATCTGGTGGACATCAGCGGCAGCCCCATCGAGGCGCTGACGGCACGCGGATTGCGGACCGCCGGGGAAGAGTACGCGTTCGACTGCATTGTCTTCGCGACCGGCTTCGACGCAATGACGGGATCCCTGCTGCGCGTGGATATCCGGGGGTCGGGAGGGCGCCCCCTGGCCGACAAGTGGCAGGAGGGTCCGAAGACCTATCTCGGCCTGATGACCGCCGGGTTCCCGAACATGTTCATGGTGACCGGCCCGGGCAGCCCGTCGGTGCTGACCAACATGCTGCCATCCGTCGAGCAGCACGCCGAGTTCATTGCCGACTGTATCGCGCATATCGCGGGGAGCGGCCTGAAGCGGATCGAGGCGGAGGCGGAGGCCGAAGAGGCATGGGTGGCGCACGGCGACCAGGTTGCAGGCCTGACCCTGCGGTCAACGTGCAGTTCCTGGTACATCGGCGCCAACATTCCGGGGAAGCCACGGGTCTTCATGCCCTATATCGGGGGCTTTCCCGCCTATCTCGAGAAATGCGCCGAAGTGGTCGCCAACGGGTATGAGGGCTTTCGCCTGAGTTGATGCGGGACGGTGATGCGATCAAACATTGGACCGCTCTGGTGAACCGCGCTACCCGTTGGCGCTGGCCAGTCGGGATGTCGGTTCCGGTCGGGCGCAGAGATCTGCCACTGTTCCGCCGCCTGAGCCACTGGGCAGTCTGCTGTCTGGCCGGAGCAGCCAGTGGCCCACATCATGCTGCACGATCGGTCCCTGCAGGTCGCGGAACAGCAGGTGCCAGCCATCGTCATAGACCGCCAGGTCCGGCGCCTCATGAAAGCGTTCCAGGGTCATCTGAACCGCCTGACAGGGAACGATCTGGTCCCGCCGGCCATAGAGCACCAGCAGCGGCACCCTGATGGCCGGGACGGCATTGTAGGCCGCGTCCATCAGGTCAACCAGTCCTGAGACCGTATCGAACCGCGTCGCCTTGATGAACAGCGGATCCGCCCCCATCGCCCGCAGGACCATGTCGTTGTCCGAAGCGCGCACACCCAGACCCGCGCCCGTGGCCGTATACCCCGGCATGGTCGACGAGAAGAAGTCCAGCGCCCATCTGGCAAAGCCGGTCATGGTCTTGCGGCTCCAGACCGCTGGTGCCGACAGCACTGCACTGGCCACGCGTGGTGGTTCGGTCGAGCCAAGGGCCGCCATCACCACCGCGCCTCCCATACTTTCGCCCACCAGATGAACCGGCAGGCCCGGATGGCGCGCCTGGACAATCGTCACGACACTGGCAAGGTCCTGCGTCAGGGTCGGCACACCGGGCCAGATGCCGCGATTCCGGGTTTCACCAAAGCCGCGCTGGTCATAGGCATAGACGCGACCAGCGGTCTGCAGGCTCAGCCCAGGCCCGGCGGTGGTCATTGAAACCATGCAGGGCGATCACGACTGCCCTCGGTTCCGGCGGTACCGATTGCGTGTAGGGCAACTGATAACCATCCGCCATCAGGAAATGGCTGCCTGTCGCCTGCGGTGGCGCGACACTGGGACCGGCGGGCTGTTGCATGGCCGTGCAGGCACTCAACATACCGAGGGCCATCCCGGCGCAGAGCAGACTGTTGAGGCGCATCGCCTCACGATTCAGCCGCAGCGTATTGATACAATTCATGATCATGGACGTTATGATGCCCGGATGACGGATGAAATCGACCCCAAAGATCACCTGCTGGCGATTAACGAAGCGTTCTATGCCGCCTTTGCCAGCGGAGATCTGGGCTGGATGACAGACATCTGGTCCGGTCGGCAGGAGATCACCTGCATCCATCCCGGCCACCGTGCCGGTCAGGGTCGGGCCGAAGTGCTCTCCGGCTGGTTCGACATCCTGCAGCAGCCTCCGGCGATCAGTTTCGCCGACGCCGTTGCCTACCTCCACGGTGACACCGGGATTGTCCTGTGCACCGAACGGATTGGGTTGCATGCACTGGCCGCCACCAACATCTTCTGCCGGGAGGGTGGGCGCTGGCGCATGGTGCATCATCAGGCGAGCGCCATACATGCGCCAGCCGCCGATACGGAAGCGGGCACGACCGGGTCGGGCAGGATTCACTGAGACGGCGGGCGCGCCAGGGCCCCGGGAAGGGAGAAGCCGCTGATTCCGGGCCCGAAGTGTGCGGGTCACCGCGCGGCCCCCTCAGTTAAGCAAGCTTGCAACGCGGTGGCGCAGGGCGGGAATCACCTCCGACCCGAACCAGGGATTGCGTGCCAGCCAGCCATTGTTGCGGCCCGATGGATGCGGCAGGGGCAGATAGCGTGGCATGTAGTCGTTCCACCCGGCCACCGTTTCGGTGAGAGTCCTCTTCCGGCCCTTGTCGAGATGCCATTCCTGGGCATAGCGACCGAGCACGATCGTGAACTCGACCTGCGGCAGGGTCTGCATCAATCGCCTGTGCCAGGTTTCGGCACATTCCGGTCGGGGCGGCAGATCGCCGGACCCCTTGACCGTGCCCGGATAGCAGAAGCCCATCGGGATGATCGCGAACCGGGTCGGATCATAGAAACTGTCCCGCCCGACCCCCAGCCAGTCGCGAAGACGGTCTCCGGAAGGATCATCCCATGGCACGCCAGAGCGGTGGACGCGAATCCCGGGGGCATGTCCCGCGATCATGATCCGGGCCTGCGTCGTCGCGGCGAGTACCGGACGCGGCGCATGTGGCAGGTGCCCGGCACAGATCCGGCACTTGCGGATTTCCGCCAACAGCCTGTCGAGGTGGTCATTCATCCGTCGTGCCGCGCCTGACCAGGGATAACCGGACCACCGAATCGAAACAGGGCGCACCTGTCATGTGACCGGCGCGCCCCGCGTTCGTGACTGGTTGCCGTCATTGCCCGTTGATCAGGCATCAAGCTCCATGTCGGACTTCGGTGTCGAGATGCAGGTCAGGCATGAGCCCTTGTTCACCTCGGCGCTGGGTTCGGTCGCGTAGTTCACATCGCCCTTGAGCACTGCGGTGATGCAGGTGCCGCAGGCGCCCGCGCGGCAGCCAGAGTCCATGTCGATATCGTTGGCTTCAGCAAACTCGAGGATCGTGTCGGCCGAACCGTCCCAGACGATCTCCTTCTCGGAACGGACGAACTTCAGCTTGAAGCCCGTGGCCGGGGCCGCGCCTGTGTCGGCCGGAGCGTCGGTTGACTTCTTCGACTTCACCGTTGCCGGGCCAAAGGCCTCGAAGTGGATATTGCTCTCCGGAACATCCCATTCGCGCAGGCCGTGGAACAGGCTTTCCATCATCGGGGGCGGGCCACAGAAGTAGTAGTCATAGTTGTTGGACGGCAGGACTTCCTGGAACAGCGGAGCGCCGACGCGGGCCTTGTGATGATAGTCCTTGCCCTCGACATCCGTATCGTCGGGACCCGAATAGCAGATGCGGACGTGGACGTTCTCGTGCGCGCGGTCAATGGCCTCCAGATGGTCACGGAAGACGTGCTCCTGGCCGTTGCGGACACCCAGAAAGAACCAGGTTTCCCGCTTCGAGCCGGATTCGACGATCGCGTTCAACATGGAAAGGACCGGCGTGATGCCAATGCCGCCACCGATCAGGACGACCGGAGTCTGGCGATGCATGTCGAGGAAGAAATCCCCGTTCGGTGCCAGCACATCGAGGATATCGCCCTCGTCGATATTGTCATGGAAGTAGTTGGAGGACGACTTGCCCACATCTGCCTTGGCCGGATCCTTCGGCGGCGGATTGCGCTTGATCGAGACCCGGTAATATTCGCTCTTCGGACTGTCGGAGAGGGAATAGCAGCGTGTCGTAACCTTCTTGCCTGACGGCAGGTCGAGCTTGAATGTCAGGTACTGGCCGGGATTGAAGGGGGGCAGCGGACGTTCGTCGTGCGGGTGCAGGTAGAACGAACAGATGTCCTTGTTCTCGGGATTCTTCCGCTCAACCCGAAACTTGCGAATGCCATTCCAGGAGAGTTCGTTCTTCTGCTTGTCGAACTCGCGAACCGCCTTGATCTGCTCGACCTTCTGGCGAAGGAAGCCGATCTCCTCCTGCACGCCGCGATCAATGATCCCCGCCGTGCGGAAGTTGTTGTAGATCAGGCTGAGTATGTAAAACCCGAGCAAAGCCAGTACGGCGAATGCTGCGGTATTGACCAGTCCGAATTCCATCCCGTCCCCCTTTGGATATCGCCGGTCAGTCCTGACCGGCGGTCGGGCGGGTGGATCCTGCCACCCGCCCGCTGCCGCTTCCGGTCAGAACTTCCGACGTACTTCGAACCTGACACCACCAATGTCGTCGTCGTTGATACGAACACCATACATCGCGTCGGCACGAAGTATCCACGCCTTCGAGATCGGCAACTGCCAGCGCACGCCCAGGGCGTACTGGTCGCCGGCGATGTTGGCCTGCTCGCCGTACTGCTGCACCGTTGCCGCCTCGACCACAAGCTGCTGGTCGAGATTGAACAGATACTGCAGACCGATGGCACCACCGAAGGTGTCAGCCGCGGTATCGTCCAGGAACGGGAAGCCGGTCAGGCCATCCGTCTCGAAGTTGATGCCGGTGTTGATCAGCAGACCCTCGGCGTTGGCGAGTGGCTGCGGGCGATTGATGCCGAGGAAGAAGTTGGCATAGGGAATGAACGTGTAGGGCTTCGAGGTCATCCAGCTTGTTTCCAGCAGGAAGGCCATGCCGTTGCCCAGGTCCCGGCCACCGTCATCGCGCTTCTGACGGCTGATGAACGTCCGCAGGGAATACCCGAAGATGTTCTTGTAGCGGGACGACCATGAGACACCGAGGCTGTGCAGGTCCTGGTCACCGATCTTGCCGCGATCGGCGTCGAGGATGCCGTAACCGACCTCGAGATAGCCCTCGCGCGCTTCGATGAAGGCATGCGCACCATAGGCCTGGACACTGTGATCGGCGACACCGCCGCTCAGGTCACGGATTGCCGCGTTGTTCACGTCGTTGAAGCCGTAGAACAGCGTGAAATCCATGTTGGTGATGTCCAGCACCGGCGAATTCAGCGCCGGGAAGGAGAAGGCACCGCCGAAGATCGCGTCATCCATCCAGAGCCCGTTCTGAAAGAACAGCGGCACGAAGCCGAAGGTGAACGGACGGTCCGTCTTGTAATAATCGCCCGTGATACCCGACAGGATGTTCGCGAAGTCGCCTTCGAAGAACAGGGTTTCCAGATTCAGGTCTGACTGAAGCTTGCACCCCTGATCCTTGTCGTTGCCGGCCAGCTCGCAGCGGGTGAAATCGGCCCCGCTGTCCAGCGGACGAATGAAGGCGTGCAGCCGTTCCGTCGACGTGATCTTCATGTCGATGTCGATGTTCAGCCGCGTGGCGATCTGGGCCAGTTCATTGTTCCCGAAGTCATTGAAGGCGACAGCAGTACGCCAGTCACCAAAGGCCTGAACCGCGAAATTTGTCGGGTTCAGTTCACCGAACACCTCGCTGGGTTCCGGTAACTGGCCGGGGACATACTGCTTGCGACCGAGTTCGAACAGCGGCCGCGGTGCCACGACTTCCGTCTTGCCGCCATAAATGGCGAGCTGCGCGTCGATATCATATTCCTGATCCTCATAAGCCGGATCAGGCTTGAAGGCATTGTCCTGCAGCTCGACACGTTTGGCACCGGACGACATCTTCGGATTGTAATCTTCAGCGGCCCAGGATGGCCCGGTGAAAACGGCGAGCGCCGCGACAGCCGTGAGGCTCGCGACTGACCGTCGTACGAGACGGAGATCCAGAATACCCAACTTCCCCTCCTGCTCCAGACAGAGCACCTGATATTTCCGATCGATGCATCGGGGCGGTCCGCCGACCGCCCCGGCACCAATCGCCTGAGGTCCTTACCTGACCTCGATCTCCACGGTGTAGGGATGCATGTCCAGCATCCACTGGTTCATCGCCTGCTCCATTTCCTTCGTCGCGCCGACGAAGCGCATGAAGTAGATGGGCTCGGCACGGCTGCGCATGCGCGCCGACAGACGATAGGTCCCTGGCTTCTTCAACAGCTCACCCGGCACCGTGTACCTGGCTTCACGATCACCAAGTGGCGGGATCGAGCGACCTTCCATCCGCACGAAGGCAGGATGGTTCAGCACGGTCGTCGGAATGTTCGGCTGACGCAGGAACGGACGCTGGTCGACATCGAAGTTCACCGGCAGGAACATCTCCCGATCCGTACCCTTCAGGTTCGTCGTCAGGAACTTGGTCTGCAGATTGAACAGCTGGTCGTCGTGCGCGATCTTGCCCTGCTGCACATCCTCCGAGTGCAGGTCGGCCATGTCACCGGCGCTGTCAACATAACCCGATTCCCAGACACGATTGCCGTCCGGATCGGTCAGGGCGACGTTCAGCCAGATTTCCGGCTGGGCGCCGAGGCTGCCCGAAGGCAGGTTGTGCCCGGAGTTGATGTTGGTGACCAGATAGTTGAAGTCGAAGTCCTGGCCGGCGACAGGCGTCCCGTCGAAGAACGGACCATCCAGATGGCTGCCGTTCTCCATTACCGCACGACGCAGTTCCCGCTTGTACTCCAGACCCTCGATGTTCTGCTCGATGATCTCGCGGGCCTCGAAGCGGTCATCTTCGTGGCTCCAGACATCGGGGAACTCGACTTCGATCTCGCCGTCATAGACCTTGTTCTCGAACTCCTCCGTACCCCAACCGGCGCGGTAGTCGAACTGCAGCCATTCATCAATGGTCCAGTTCTCGGCCGCGGGATTGTGCGGGAAGATTCCCGGATGCGCGATCGGATAGCCAGGGCCATAGAAGGCATGATTGTGACGCACGCGGTCAGGATTGATCTCCTCCCCGTTCACGACAGCCGCCGGGCCGCGGGCATAGCCGTTCGGCAGGCCCGGATCCTTGCCCATGTGACATTCCTGGCAGGTGACGCCTGCCGCATTGGCCGGGCTGTCACGATACTGGTCCCAGACAACCTCCAGCTTGATGCCGAGGTTGACCGCCACCTGATGGCAGCTGACACAGAATTCCGACTTGGAAATCTGCGTGAACTTCACCACTTCGGTGTGGATCTGGTTGCCACGCTCCTCGTCGCTGGTGGCGACGCGATAGAAGCTCTTGTCTTCCAGCACCTTCTTCAGGCCTTCGCCGTCGGAGTTGGTATAGACCGGCGAATAGATCTTGCCCGGTTCGATGCGGCGCTCACCATTGGCCTTCGCGTAGGTATCCTTCACGCGGTGGCAGGTGATGCAGGTGATACCCTCGCGGGAGACCTGGCTGCGTTCCCAGAGCGGGGCCGCACGGCTTTCGCCAAGCGTCGTGCCGACACTCTGGTGACAGCGCACGCAGAACGTGCCGATCGTTCCCTGGGTCAGGTTGGTGATGGCCTGTTCGAACTTGTGGAACATCGGGGAAATCGACGCATAGGCATGGTTCGATGACGACCATTCCCTGTAGATTTCCTCATGACATGCCGCACATTTCGAAGCGCTCGGGAACACTTCTTCCGAGAAGAGCTCCGTATGCGCTGCGTCGGCCGCACTGGTTTCCTGCGCGTCAACCTGCGTTGACACGCCGAAGAACAGCATGGCTGCGAACAGCGAAAGAAACAGACGGGCCGACTTCGTGGCTACACGATGACCCTCAAACGCGTCTAACATCCTCAACCTCCTTCCCTGCCGGTTTCCGGTTTTCCCCGGGCTTGATGCTGAAAGCCCATCGTCCGATTGAAACCTGGCTCCAGGTGGTACTCATGACAAAGCTGACAATCCTGCCGGACCTTGCCCGCAGTATGACACTGCGTGCATGTTTCCTGCGAGACTGGCAGGAAGCCCGGAGCGAATTTCGTTGCGTCGTGTTGCTTGTAGGACGCAGCAAATTCCGCTTTCTGATCCTGCTTGTGGCACGTGGTGCACAGCGTGCCCGGCCCCAGCAGGTTTACATGCGGCCTGTGGTCGTATTCGACGTACGGGCGATCAGTCACTGATTGATAACCCCATTCTACTTTCAGGCCGACAATATTCTCCGCTGCTTCCGAGCCGGTGTCGGTGACTTGGGTCACAGCGTGGCATTTCGTGCAGTTCCCGAGACCGTAGTCGGAGGTCAGCAAGTCACTCAGCGCCGCCGCCTGTTCGATCACCAGATCGTCGGCATCCGCGGCCTGGGCTGCCTGTTCGGCATTGATCGCGAAGTCGAACCATGCCCGCGCGACCGGATCGGCATGACCACTGGGCTGATAGGTGACTGCGAGACCATTCGATGACCAGCCGCCGCCCCGAACCTCGCTCGGTGTCTCATGCTCTATTCTCTGCATCCAGGCACAGGCTGCCTGCCGCAGGAGCTCGCCATCCAGTCCGGCCAGCATCATGCCTGTACGGTGATCACCAGGCAGGGCGTCGAGACGGTCGAAGAGCGCATCGACGCCGGAGTCAGCCAGTTCGGGGTAGAGCGTGCCGATGGCATCCAGGTACCCGTCCGGATCATCGTTCGCGACACCCAGGGCCAGGGCCAGGGCAGCCGGAACATTGTCGCCATTGTCCTCGAAGAAATACTCATCGGGCACGAGCTCTTCCAGTTCCCCTGATTCAGCGGCTTCCCGCAGCAGTTCCACTTCCTCGGGCGTCGGGGCACAGAATTCCGCCACCGCGTCAGGATCGAACGGATCCTCTTCCATGTAGGGCACGTTGATGATCGCAAGCCGGCGGTCGGTGATTCCACTCAGATGGCAGGAGGCGCAGTTCTGGTCGAAGCTGCCCGGTGGCACGGTCAGGCCCGCCTTCTCGATCTGATGGCAATCGACGCAGCCACGCGTCTCGCCTTCCGGAAGCTTCTCCGGAAAATGCTTGCTGAAGTGGCTGGTGTGATCGAATGCAATTGCCGGACGCATGTCGTGCGGAAACCGGTCACCGAATGCCGGGTGATCCTTGCTGAAGGACTTGATCGACTGCACGTGGCAACTGCTGCACTGCGCGTCGCGCATCGGTGCGATATTGGCTTCCTGGCCCTTGTGTTCCGTGTGACACATCACGCAGTCGGTCTTCACGTCCGCACTCGGTGAATCGACCGAGAAGGCGGCCCCGGCCGCAGCGGTGAAGGTCGCGTTGTGCGGAGATGTCGGGGCGCCCCCGAAGCTGTGGCAGTCGACACAGCTCTCGCCCACCGACTGATTGGTCACGAAGGCATTGGCCCAGGCGACGACACCCTTGCCATGGTTCTCGTGACAGGCGGCGCAGCCCTTCTCCTCCAGCGCGAAGTTGGAGTGGGCACCCGAGAGCGCACCTGGGCTGATCGAGGACAGGACCGCCTTTTCACCGACAAAGGAGTCCGGCGTGAAATGCAGGAACGCGCCGATGATCGCGACCACGAAGATTGCCACCAGCCATGAGATCTGCTGGCGACGGCGGCGCAATGAGGGACGTGGCGTGCACGGCGGATGCGACTGGCAGCATGAGCCATCAGGCAGCGGGCCATCCTTGCACGGACCGCCTGCACCCGGAGGCCGGCGGCATTCCCAGCGGTCACCATTCCGGAACGGACGGCATTCGGTGGTGCCACCGCATGAGCCATCGAAATTCGGTCCGTGGCTGCAAGGCGTGCCGAACGCACAGGCCCGCCCGCAGACATAGGGAAACGTCGGACGCTCGTAGGCGCTCTTCTGGTAACTGAAGCGATCAGAGTCTGTAATCATAGCAGGTACACATGAACCAGAATGATGTGCCAGATCATCACCAGAAATATACCGACGGCGAGGGGCACGTGGAAAAGAAGCCAGATCTTGAGAAACCCGTTCACCGAATAGGCGAAGTCGAGCCGGTTCTTGATCTGGGCCAGGTCTTCAAGCTGGCGCAGATAGGTTTCTTCCGTTTCATCGACATAGCGCCGCATGGCCGTGAACTCGCGCCTGATCCAGGCCCGGCCCGACTGTGCGCCGAAGAAATGGCTGAACATGAAGCGCGGACGCCGGAAGAACCAGGCAAGGGTCTCGATATAGTACTGCGCCAGCGTGTCCGAAGCGGCCTTGTCGGCGGCCTCCTCGACAATCGCCTCGGCCCGGTCGCGGATATCCGAGAGCTCGTTCGGTATCCGCTCCCAGATGATCTCCATGCCGTTGTCGGTCAGGCGCTTCGGCATGATTCGCTGCAGCCAGTAGCCAAGGATGCCGGACAGGCTGACCAGATAGAACAGCACCGCGAACATCTGCTCATAGGCGCCGTCCGGCCAGAACACGCCCTTGGTATGCACGAAGAACACGGCGATCGCGAAGATGCCCGCGACGCCATGTGCCGCTGTCCAGTAGGCACCGCGTCCGAGCGGGATCATCGCCAGGCGCTTGCGCATGTTGAACAGGGTCAGGAAGACGAAGATTCCGGCAAGTGTGTAGCCGGTGACGACAGCGGGCTCGCCATTGTGCAGCCAGGTCTGCCACGCGTTCCAGGCAACGATGATGAAGCCCGCAATGGCCGCGAGCCAGAAGAAGATGAGTGCGCGGTGCAGGGACCTCATTGATAGGGACTCCTGAACGGATCCGGGCCGCGGAAGTCGACCCGGCGCAGGGCGTCATGCGGACAGGCCCTCTGGCAGGCCGGGCCACCCGGATTTGTTGAGCAGAAATCGCACTTGGTCGCCTTCATGATCGGTTTGTGCTCGTCATCGACCAACGGCTCGCCGGAGAGGTTCGCCACCTGCACCAGACGGATATTGTCGTAGGGGCAGGACGCGGCACAGGTGCCGCAGCCGATGCAGGTATCATCATTGATGACGACCGAGCCGTCGTGCATGGAGCGATGGATCGCCCCCGTCGGACAGCCGATCATGCAGACCGGATCAGCGCAGTGCATGCAGGAATTGGCGACCATCCAGTTGTCGAATGTCTGGCCGTGGCGGATGAACCGCGGGTTGCCGCCGTGCGTCGAGGCGCAGGCCCGGACACAGTCATCACAGCGGGTGCAGCGATTCAGGTCGATCAGCATCGACCGGGTGCCATTGATGTAGCGGCGGCCGACGGCCCATTCCTTCAGGGCGTCGGCGCTGATCTCTTCACCGGCCTGGTCCTTCAGACTGGTACTTGGCGGTGTCATGTCGGGGAAGACGAACTCCTCCAGCACCTGCCGCGGGATACGCAGCAGATCGACATAGCCAAGCGCCGTGAGGGAGCTGCCGAAGACAATGTCGGGATCCTGATTCTTCCAGGCGTGATAGAGCTCCTCCAGCCCGAAGAAGTCTCCGGCCCCCAGATAGGTGAGTGTGCGTTCGCCATTGCCGAGATGGGTCGAGACCCGCGCGAACCCGGCCCGCACCATCAGGATGCCGTCGGGATAGTCGCCCTCGTTGGCGATCGGCGTGCCGTGCTCCATCTCCCTGCCCTGGGCCAGCATGCGCTTGTAGCTGGTGTGCCAGTCGAAGGCTCCGTGGGTTTCGAACAGGGTCCGGTCCGCCACCTTCTTGAGCTGTTCGGGCGAGAGATGCTTGAACATCGGTGATTCGGAAAGCGCATTGCCCAGCGCATTGTTGCGATAGGCCGTATCGATCTTTGTCTTCCAGGTGGGGTCGAACCGGCGCAGTTCGCGCAGCCCCTGCCAGCGAATCTCCAGCACGCGCGCCTCGGTCTCCGCAAAGACGGTTGCGGTCCGCGGAATGCGGCCAAGCGCGGCAAGCTCACCGAAGATCATCTCCGGCCCGAGCTGGGCCGTCTGATGCTTGTCGAGAATGACCGGAATGTCCTGCAGGAACGACGTCGCCCCGCCTGCGGACGATGCATGCACCTGCTGTGCGGTATTGTTGTAGCGATCGGGGTCGCGCACTTCGGGGCGCCACGAATTGCGCCACAACTGGCTCAATGCCTCGAAGAACCCCTTCTTGGAGGCACTGGCGCGACCAAGCAGGTTCTGGGGCAGATCGGGACTGATGACGACGCGCAGGTTGCCATCGAGAATCAGAAAGGCCGAATTGCCGTAGTCACCTTCGCGGACGACGATGTCGCCGGGCTGGAAATTGATGACCCTGGTATCATTGCCCAGGATGCCGCGCAGAGGCGTGTTTCCCGGAAACCGATCTTCGTCGATATCCCCGAAGATGGGATATCGCATCAGCTCATCAATGGTCTCATCGGTCATGTCCGGCCCGAACGGTGTGGACCACCGTTGCGGACGGGCCATCGTCTCGACGGCTGTCACCATCTGATCTCAACCCTCCAATGATGCCCTTCGCCACACATCATTCCCGTGTGTGCACCCGGAGCATCAACCCCTTCTCCCAGCGTCAACAATACCGGCCTGGATGGCAAGCCCCCGCATGCCGGTACCGGGTGGAACGGGGACGGGGTGGTGCCATATGGCGACACACCCCGTCCGCATGTTCCGATCGTGAGCGGACGCCTACTTGTAGGTAGAGGGCGCCGGCAGCATCGATCCGACCTGACCGGTCAGATCCATCTGCTCGCTGTAGATCTTCGCCACCAGAGCGCGGGCGTTGGCCTCGCTCGGGTCGGCAATCAGCGCCTCGGCTTCCGGCAGGCCGGTTGCCTTCAGGGCCGCCTTGGCCTTCTCGGCACGCTCCTGCTGCACACCG
>CAXBNO010000005.1:0-18936 GCA_963976775.1 uncultured Kordiimonadales bacterium | reverse complement strand
CGCGCTGTATGACCGGGAGCTGGCCGCGCTGGCCATCAAGCAGGCGCGCGGCGACCTGATCGAAGCGATCTTCCTGGCCCGCGCCTATCGCACCACGCTGCCGCGATTCGGTTACACACAGCCCGTCGATACGGGCCGGATGCAGGTGGAACGCCGCATCTCCGCCTGTTTCAAGGATCTGCCGGGGGGACAGCTTCTGGGGCCGACGTTCGACTATACCCATCGCCTGCTCGACCCGGCGCTGGCGGGCGGCGCAGCCCCTGAAACACCTGAGGTGCGCGAGCCGGACACCGCCCCGATGATGCGCGTTTCCGACTTCCTGGGGCAGGAGGGACTGCTGGAGCCCGCACCCGACGCAGCCGCCAAGCCCGTCCCCGACGACATCGCCCGCAACCCGATGAGCTATCCCATGGACCGGGACGCCCGATTGCAGGCGCTGGCGCGCGGCGACGAGGGGTTCCTGCTGTCGATGGGCTATTCCACCCAGCGCGGCTATGCCCGCAGCCATCCCTTCGCCGGGGAAATCCGCATCGGAGAGGTGGCGCTGGAGATTGCGGTGCCGGAACTGGATTTCGCCGCCCCGCTGGGCCGCATCCAGGTCACCGAGTGCCAGATGGTCAACCAGTTCCAGGGCTCAGCCAAGGCACCACCGCAGTTCACCCGCGGCTACGGGCTGGTCTTCGGTCAGGCGGAGCGCAAGTCCATGGCCATGGCACTGGTCGACCGGGCCCTGCGCGCGACGGAACTGGGGGAGGACCTGACCGCCCCGGCGCAGGACGAGGAATTCGTCATCGCCCATTCCGACAATGTGCAGGCGACCGGTTTCGTGGAGCATCTGAAACTGCCGCATTACGTCGATTTCCAGTCGGAACTGCGGATGCGGGCAGAGGTGGAAGCGCGCGATGAAACACATCAGGAGGCTGCTGAATGAACAGCCTCGACGCCGGCAATGAACAGGTCATCGCGACCTACAACTTCGCCTATCTGGACGAGCAGACGAAACGCATGATCCGCCGCGCGATCCTGAAGGGGATTGCCGTGCCCGGATACCAGGTGCCCTTCGCCAGCCGGGAAATGCCGATGCCCTATGGCTGGGGCACCGGCGGGGTCCAGGTCACCGCCGCGATCATCGGCCCCGACGACCGGCTGAAGGTCATCGACCAGGGTGCCGACGACACCACCAATGCCATTTCCATCCGCAAGTTCTTCGAGCGCACGACCGGTGTCGAGACCACGACCGCTACGGCTGAGGCGAGCATCATCCAGACCCGCCACCGCATCCCGGAGACGCCGCTGACGGCGGGGCAGATACTGGTGTTTCAGGTACCGATACCGGAGCCCCTGCGGTTCCTGGAACCGCGCGAGACCGAGACCCGGACCATGCATGCGCTGGAGGAGTATGGCGTCATGCATGTGAAGCTGTACGAGGACATTGCCCGCCACGGCCACATTGCCACCACCTATGCCTATCCGGTGAAGGTGGAGGGGCGCTATGTCACCGATCCCTCCCCCACGCCGAAGTTCGACAATCCGAAGATGCACCGCAATCCGGCGCTGCAGCTGTTCGGCGCGGGGCGGGAGATGCGCATCTATGCCATTCCGCCCTGGACGGAAGTCGTCAGTCTGGATTTCGAGGATCACCCGTTCGAGATTCAGGCGTTCGAGCGGCCCTGCGCGCTGTGCGGTGCCGACGACGTGTTTCTGGATGAGGTCATCACCGATGACCGGGGCGGGCGGATGTTCGTCTGTTCCGATACCGATCATTGCAACAGGCGCCAGGCAGAGGGTCATGCGGGGGAGCAGGCGGCATGAGCATGCAGGACAATGATCCGCCGCTGATGCGTGTCGGCAACCTGACGCACATGTACGGTGACCGCATCGGCTGCCGCGATGTCAGTTTCGACCTCTATCCGGGGGAAGTGCTCGCGGTCGTTGGCGAATCCGGCTCCGGCAAGACCACCCTGCTGAACTGCGTCTCCGGCCGGCAGCAATGCAGTGCAGGCACAATCAGCTACCGCATGCGGGACGGGCGGCTGCAGGATCTCAACGCCCTGTCGGAGGCGGAGCGGCGGTTCCTGATGCGCACCGACTGGGGTTTCGTGCATCAGAACCCCGCCGACGGGCTGCGCATGAACGTCTCCGCCGGTGCCAACGTGGGGGAACGGCTGATGGCGGTGGGCCAGCGTCACTATGGCCGCATCCGCGAAGCCGCCGACGACTGGCTGGGACGGGTGGAGATCGGTCATGACCGTATCGACGACCGCCCCGGCACCTTCTCCGGCGGCATGCGTCAGCGCCTGCAGATCGCGCGCAATCTGGTCACCGGGCCACGGCTGGTCTTCATGGACGAGCCGACCGGGGGCCTGGATGTCTCGGTTCAGGCGCGGCTGCTGGACCTGTTGCGGGGGCTGGTCGATGACCTGGGCCTGTCGGCCATCGTTGTCACCCATGACCTCGCCGTGGCGCGGCTGCTGTCACAGCGGATGATGGTCATGAAGGACGGTCAGGTGATCGAGACCGGCCTGACCGACCGGGTGCTTGATGATCCCCAGGCGCCCTATACCCAGCTTCTCGTTTCCTCCATCCTGCAGGTCTGAGCCATGACACAGCGCCTTGTCCTGAAAGATGTTGCCAAGTCCTTCACCCTGCATCTGCGCGACGGCGTGACCCTGCCGGTGGTCGCCGGGGTCAGCTTCGGCGTTGATGGCGGTGAATGCGTCGTGCTGGGCGGGCAGTCCGGTGCGGGCAAGAGTTCCATCCTGAAGATGGTCTATGGCAACTATGGCGTCGGGGCCGGGCAGATTCTGATCACCCATGCCGGTGGCCAGGTCGACATGGTCAGTGCGGAGGCCCGGCAGGTGATGCAGATCCGGCGACAGACACTGGGCTATGTCAGCCAGTTCCTGCGCGCCATCCCGAGGGTTGCGGCCATCGATGTGGCGGCGGAACCGCTGGTGCGGGCCGGCGTCACCGCCCGGGCAGCACGCGACCGCACGGCGGAACTGTTCTCGCGCCTCAACCTGCCGGAACGGCTCTGGTCGCTGCCGCCCGCGACCTTCTCCGGCGGGGAGCAACAGCGGGTGAACATCGCGCGCGGTTTCCTGCCCGACCTGCCGGTCCTGCTGCTGGACGAGCCGACGGCGTCGCTCGACGCCCGCAATCGCCAGGTGGTGATCGACATGATCGCGGAGAAGAAGGCGAACGGGACCGCACTTCTGGGTATCTTCCACGATGCGGATGTCCGTGATGCGGTGGCCGACCGCATCATTGATGTCAGCCGGTTCGCACCCGCTGCGGTGGCGGCATGACGGGTCGCGAAGCTGTCATGACGATCAGGTATTCCATGCGCGAATCAAGCTGACGGACAAGGGAGCCCAGCGATGCGACATGCCATCTACTTCGTGCCACCGCCTGAGGATCCACTGGGCCGGATCGCGACCCAATGGCTTGGCCGGGATGTCTTCACCGGTACCGTCAGTCGCAATCCAGCGGTCGGAAACCTGAGTTCGGCGGATGTCGCCTTTCACACCGCAGCCGCCCGGCGCTACGGGTTTCATGCGACCATGAAGGCACCGTTCAGACTGGCACGGGGGCGCGGCGAATCGGAATTGGTGCAGGCCTTTCGCGACTTCTGCCTCGATGAAACCGCCTTCATCGTGCCGCGCATGAAGATCGCACGCATCGGGCGCTTCTTCGCGCTGATTCCGGACCGCCCCTCGCTGGAGATCGACGCCCTGGCCTGCAAGACCGTGATGGCGTTCGAGCGATTTCGCGCACCATTGAGCGAGGCGGAACTGGCCCGCCGCCAACCCGGTTCCCTGACCGTGGCCCAATTGCGCAACCTGCACCGCTGGGGCTATCCGCACGTGCTGGATACCTTCAGGTTCCACATGACCCTGACCGGGCCGGTTCCTGATTCTGATCGTGCGATCGTGGAGCGGGCGCTGCAGGAATGGTTTGCACCCGTGATCGATCTGCCGATGAATCTCGGCAGCCTGGCCCTGATGATCGAGGCGGAACCGGGTGCTCCGCTCTGCGTCCACGAACATGCCCCGCTGCAATTGCTGAATGAACGGATGACCGCCTGACATGAGCCAAGAGACCCTGTTGAAGAACGCCCGCCTGGTGCTGGAAGACGAGGTCGTGACCGGCAGTGTGCTGCTGCGTGACGGCCTGATTGCCGACGTGGGCGGCGCGTCGGAAGCGCCCGGAGACGACATGGCTGGCGACTACCTGCTGCCCGGCCTGGTGGAACTGCATACCGACCATCTGGAAGGACATTATGCCCCCCGGCCCAAGGTCCGCTGGAACCCCTTCGCCGCCGTTCAGGCGCATGATGCGCAGATCGCCAGCTCCGCCATCACCACTGTCTTCGACGCCCTGCGGGTCGGCAATACGGACGGAGACCATGATCTGGTCACCGACGACATGGTGGTGCTGGCGGAGGCCATACAGAGCGGCATGGCGACCGGCCGGCTGCGTGCCGACCATTTCCTGCACCTGCGGTGCGAGGTGTCCTCGCCCGATTGCCTGGAAGCCTTCGAGCGGCTGGGCGGCAAGCAGGGGGTACGCCTCGCCTCCCTGATGGACCACGCACCCGGACAGCGGCAGTTCGCCAATCTGGATGCCTACAAGGTCTATTATCAGGGCAAGCTGAAGATGACGGATGATGAGTTCGCGGCCTTCTGCGACATGCGCGTGGACCAGTCGCGGCAGAATTCCGACCACAATCGCGGCGCCATCGCCGAGATCGCACGGCAGCGCGGCATCGTGCTGGCCAGCCATGACGACGCCACCCGTGATCACGTCGATGAGGCGGAGGACAACGGCGTGCGCGTTGCCGAGTTCCCGACGACCGAGGCCGCCGCCAGATCGTCCCATGAACGCGGCATGGCGGTCCTGATGGGCGCACCCAACGTTGTCCGCGGCGGTTCCCATTCCGGCAATATCGCGGCGCAGCGCCTGGCGGAACTGGGACTGCTCGACATCCTGTCATCGGACTACATTCCCTTCAGCCTGATCCAGGCGACATTCCAGTTGGCCGAAACCGTCGATGGCATCTCACTGCCAGAGGCGGTGGGGATGGCGACCCACCAGCCCGCGCGTTCGGTGGGACTGGACGACCGGGGGGTGATCGCGGTCGGCAAGCGCGCTGATCTGGCGCGCGTCCGCGTCCAGGATGGCATACCCGTGGTGCGCACGGTCTGGCGTCTGGGGGAGCGGGTTGTCTGAACAGGGTGATGGCATTGCAGGCGGCGCGTTGCTGGTCATTGTCGGGCCGAGCGGCGCGGGCAAGGACACACTGATCGACGGGCTTCGGCGCCGCTTCGCCGACGACACCCGTGTCCGCTTCGTGCAGCGCACCGTGACCCGGAAGGCCGACCCGGCGGCGGAAGCACATGCGAGCATGACCGTGGCCGACTTCGAGGCGGCGGAGCAGGCGGGCGCATTTTCCGTCACCTGGGACGCAAATGGCCTGAAGTACGGGCTGCCTGCTGATGTTGCCGCCCATCTGGCCACCGGCGGGCTGGCCGTCGCCAATGGCTCCCGTCAGGCGCTGCCCGCGATCCGCGCCGCCTTCGCCCGCGTGATCGTGGTTGCGGTGACCGTCGCCGAGACGGAGCTCGCACGCCGTCTTGCCGCCCGTGGACGGGAAACCGCCGAGGAGATCGAGGGCCGCCTGCAGCGCGCCCGTGATCTGAAGGTCTGCGGCGATGACGTGCTGCACCTGGACAACTCCGGCCCGCCGGAGGTCGCGACGGCACAACTGTGTCGCATGGTCGAGGCTGCGCTTCAGCGCTGAAACGGGTTCCGGAGTGTCACGGGGCCAATCCGCTGACCGGCCTGCATGTCCTCGCTCCAGACCACTTCACAACCGGCGTCGGTGGCGGCCGCAATGATCATGCTGTCATGGACCGGGTATCCGTAGCGCGCTGCAATCTGCAGACCGGCAAGATGCACGTCGACAGTCAACGGCACCACTTCACTCAACCCGCGAACCATTGCAAGGATCTCGTCCGCGGCTGTCCGGTCGAGTTTCAGTTTCCGCAGCATCACATTGGCGAGTTCATTGAGCACCTGCACGCTGACAACACACCTGTCCGCCAGCAATCGCTCCGCGCGCCCTTTTGTCCATGACAGGCCGTTCCATTGTGTAGAATGATCCCGGCGAAACTGCCGCCATGGGGATGTGGCGGGCCTGCGTGGGGAGATGCAACAGATGACTGATCCGATCCGGCTGCTGGGGGGCAATGGCTCACCCTATTCGATGAAGATGCGCGCGATACTGCGCTACCGGCGCCTGCCCTTCGTCTGGGAGCTGCGGACGCTGGCGACCCGTGCGGAGACCGCGCATGTGAAGCCGCAGGTCATTCCCATGGTCCAGTTTCCCGATGATGTGGCCTGGCGGGTTGATTCGACCCCCATCGCGCAGGAGCTGGAGCAGCGCCATACGGAGCGCTCGATCCTGCCCGAAGATCCCGTCCACCGCTTTCTCGCCAACCTGATCGAGGACATGGGCGACGAATGGCTGACCAAGGCGATGTTCCACTATCGCTGGTTCTATGCGGCTGACCGGGACTTCGCCTCCTGGTGGATCGCGAGCGACAATCTCCCCGCCGCCACCCCGCTGGAGGAGCGCCGCGCCTTCGCCCGGGACATCTGCGAGCGTCAGGTAAGCCGGATGCCGATTGTCGGCTGCACGGAGGAGAACCGCCCGGTGATCGAGGAGACCTTCGCCCGGACGGTCGATGCCCTGGAGAGCCATGTCGGTCTGAGCGGTTATCTGTTCGGCACCCGCCCCTCCATCGGTGATTTCGGCCTGTTCGGACAGTTGCGGACGCTGGCCGACGACCCGACTTCGATGACGGAGATGCGCCGCCGCGCGCCGACGGTGGTCCACTGGGTTCGCCAGACCGATGACCTGTCGGGACTGGAAGGGGACTGGGTGACCTCCGATGCCGAACTGCCGCAGGCCGTGCATGACCTGCTGGCGATCTGTGGCCAGGCCTACCTGCCCTTCCTTGCCGCCAATGCGGAGGCACTGGAGAGCGGCGCGGAGGAAGTGCGCATGACCATCTTCGACCGGCCCTACGCGCAGGCGCCGTTCCGCTATCAGGTCAAGTGCCTCAGCCGCCTGCGCAGCCTCTATGGCCGCCTGAAGGGAACCGACAAGGCCCGCGCCGATGCCCTGCTGTCGCCGTCCGGCTGTCTGGAGGTTCTGGCCGGCTGACGCGTTTCAGTTGCTTTCGCGACAAGGCATCACGCCAGTTCGAACAGGCCGAAGAGCTCGATTTCCGGTGACCAGTGGAACTGGTCGAACGGCGTCAGTGAAACAAGACGGTAGCCACCATCGATCAGGATGCGGGCGTCACGGGCAAAGGTTCCCGGCGCGCAGGACGCGTAGGCAATGCGCGGCACCTGCGCGCCTGCCCCCGCCAGCACCTCCACCTGCGACCGTGCGCCTGCTGCGGGCGGGTCCATGATCACCAGATCCAGCGCTGCGATCTCGACCGCGCTCAAGGGGTCGCGTGTCAGGTTGCGGGTGCTGGTGGTGATATTCGTGCGTCGCGCCTTGTCAGCTCCGGTGCGCAAGGCCTGCACCGCGTCAGCCGCACTGTCGATGGCCAGCACCTCCGCGCCCGCCGGTATGCCTGCGGTCAGCGTCCCGACACCGCAGAACAGATCCGCGACCGAGCCCGCACCTGCCGCCGCCAGTCCGATGCGGCGACGCAGTTCCGCTTCCACCCGGCGGTCGGTCTGCAGGAAGGCCCCCGGCGGCGGTGCGATGGTCAGACCCGGCCACTCCAGCACCGGTTGCCGCCGCGCGCCGATCGGTGTTTCACCGTCCCTGCCTGTCAGCGTCAGTCGCGCGAGATCATGGGTCTCGGCGAATTCCGCCAGATCCATGAACAGGTCCGCGCCCTGCCGCATCTCCGCCTCCAGCAGCATGTCCGCACCGCTGTCGGTCATGTTGATGGAAATCCGCGCGGCTTCCCGTGGCGCCAGATGTGCCGCCAGCAGGGAACGCAGTGGCGCAATGAGGGCTTCCAGCGTCGGCTCCAGCACCGGACAGGGGCCGATGTCGATCAGGTTCCGGCTGCCACGCTCGTGAAACCCGATGGCCACCGACTTGCGCCCGCCGACCTGCGCGGTCAGGCTCACGCGCCTGCGGCGGCCCGGCCCGCCACGGAAGGTTTCATCGACCACCACATCGGTGATCCCGCGCCGTTCGAGCGCGACGACAGCCTGGTCGCGTTTCCAGTCCGCCAGGAAGTCCGCCGACAGATGTTGCAGGGCGCAGCCGCCACAGCGCCCGAAATGCGGGCAAGGCGGTGCCACCCGATCCGGTCCCGCAGACACCAGTTTCACGACGCGATGCTTCGGCGCGACGGCGGCGGTGTCGGGGCGACCCCTGCCCCGACCTCCCGACTTGCGGGGTTGATGCGACAATTCGATCCGGACCACATCGCCGGGCGCGGTGAACGGCACATGGACTGTCTTGCCATCCAGCACGGCAATGCCATCGCCCGCGCTGCCCAGCCCTTCGATCCTCACGTCACTCATGCGTTGCGCTCTCCCGCCAGCAGATACTCGATATTGCCCTTCGGCCCCGTGATCGGGCTTTCGATACTGCCCAGCACGCGCCAGCCCGGTTGACCGGCCAGCCATTCCGTCAGGCGGTGCCGCACCTCATCGCGCACTTTCGCGTCACGCACCACCCCGCCCTTGCCCAGTGCCGCGCGCCCGGCCTCGAACTGCGGCTTCACCAGCGCGATCACGCGCGCGCGCGGCGTGGCCAGCGCCAGTGCCGGGGCGAGGACCAGCGTCAGGCTGATGAAGCTGGCGTCACAGACAATCAGGTCCGGTGGCTGCGGCAGGTCGTCAAGGGTCAGCTCGCGGGCATTCATGCCCTCCAGAGAGGTGACGTCAGGCCGCTGTTTCAGGGTTTCATGCAACTGGCCCCGTCCGACGTCGATCGCGGTCACATGGCGCGCACCGCGCTGCAGCAGGACATCGGTGAAGCCACCTGTCGAAGCACCTATGTCCAGACAGTTGTGACCTGTCGGATCGATACGGAAGTGGTCCAGCGCGGCCACCAGCTTCAGCGCGCCACGGCTGACATGGGGATGATCCGGTTCCGACAGGGCCAGAACCTGTTCAGGCTCCACGTTCTCCGCCACCCGACCGACTGCCTGGCCGTCCAGCGTGACCTTGCCCGCTTCGATCAGGGCCCGTGCGCGGCCCCGGCTCTGTGCCAGGCCACGCGCCACCAGTTCCAGATCCGCCCGGCGTCCGCTCATGACGCCGGGCCGGACGGATGCAGGATCAGTTGAGCATCTGGTTGGGCAGCCAGGTGATGATCGCCGGGAACGCCACCAGGCCGGCAACCGTCAGCACGTCGGCAATGAAGAAGGGTCCGATGCCGCGGAACACGTCCGACAGCGGAATATCCGGTCTGACGCCGTTGACGACGTAGCAGTTCAATCCGATTGGCGGTGTGACCAGACATATCTCCACCATCTTCACCACGATGATCCCGAACCAGATGGCAACATCGTTGCTGCCCGGATCGAAACCAAGCCCCGGGCCAAGCGCCACGACCGCCGGATAGACCACAGGCAGGGTCAGCAGCAGCATCCCGATGGCATCCATGAACATGCCCAGCACCGCATAGGCAAGCAGGATCAGGATCATGATGGTCCAGGGATCAAGCGGCAGGGCCACGATCCAGTTGGCGAAATTCTCCGGCAGTCGTGCAAATCCGAGAAAGCGCACGAAGATCAGCACGCCCCAGATGATGGAGAAGATCATCACCGTCAGCTTGGCGGTCTCCAGGATCGCGTCCTGGAACTGCGACCACTTCATGCCGCGCACCGCAGCCATGACCAGCACGACGAAGGCGCCCAGCGCGCCGGCCTCCGTCGGCGTCGCAAGGCCCATGTAGATGCCGCCGATTATGATCATGATGACCAGCAGGATGGGCGTCGTGCCGGGAATGCTCTCGAACCGCTGCTTCCAGCTATAGCCCCGGATCGGGCGGCCCAGTTCCGGATTGCGCCAGGCACGGAAGATAATCAGCAGCGCATAGACGACGGCGGAGAACAGGCCCGGCAGGAAACCGGCCAGCAACAGCGCCCCGACCGACTGCTCGACGATGATGGCGTAGATGACCAGGATCGCGCTTGGCGGGATCAGCGAAGCCAGCGTGCCGCCAGCCGCCACGACACCCGCAGCCAGCCGCCTGTCATAGCCGGCCGCCAGCATTTCCGGGATCGCGATCCGGGCGAAGACCGCCGCCGTCGAGGTGGAAGCACCTGAGACCGCGGCAAAGCCGGCGGTCGCGAACACGCTGGCCACCGCGAGACCACCCGGCACCCAGCCGATCCAGCGCCGCGCCGCCTCGAACACCGCCTTGGTGATGCCTGCATGAAACGCCAGATAGCCGATCAGGATGAACATCGGCAGCACGCTGAGCGTATAGGCAACCGATTTGGAATGGGGGGTCAGCCCGGCAAGGCCCGCCCCGGCCATGAAGGCCTTGGCGAGATCGAAATTGGGCTTCGCATAGAGCACCGCGATGATGCCGACCATGCCGACGAGGGCGCAGGCGAAGACGACGCGCATGCCAAGCGCGATCAGGAAGAGCAGCGCCACCATGCCGATGATGCCGATTGTCAGTGGATCGGTGATCATGCGCCTGCTCCCCGGTTGGCGGCATTCTGGTCCCTGTCCTCGTCACCCGTGCTGTCGATGTCCTGACGGGCCACATCCTCGATCGTCGGAATCGTCGGGACACCGACCGGGGTCTTCGACGGATCAAGGAACAGGCGCATGTAGCCGACCAGTTGCAGCAGCAGGCGCAGCCAGAGCAGGCTGAATGCCACGGGAACGATCAGCTTGGAC
Organism: uncultured Kordiimonadales bacterium; assembly: GCA_963976775.1. GTDB lineage: Bacteria > Pseudomonadota > Alphaproteobacteria > Minwuiales > Minwuiaceae > Minwuia. Next base: position 8,031 of record CAXBNO010000005.1, on the reverse strand, counting down.
GGCCAGACGGGGAAATTCGCATCAATCGTGGAGTCACCCTGCTCGAACGCACGCTCGAAATGGGTATAGCCGTAGGCGATCAGGATGCCGACCACGATGAGCGAAAGGATGATTGCAAGGCACTCTGCGAGCCACAGCCAGCGCCCCTGCAGAGCGCGAATAGCCAGATCCATGCGCACATGGCCACCCGCCCGCTGACAATAGGCGATGCCCATGAAGGCAAATACCGCGATGGATTGCTCGACGAAATCGATATAGCCCCACATGGGGTAGCCGATGCTGCGCAGCAGGATCTGCGACACCCCCAGCAGCATGAGAAAGACAATGGAGTAGGCTGCGACCAGGTTGAAGATCGTCTCAACACGTCCCAGCACACGATCGAGCTGGCCCATGTTGGACTCGCCCTGCGTTGCGTCCATGCTCGCCCCTCCCCGGGAAACGAAAACAGCTATGTCGTTCTGAAATTGTTCAAGGCAATGAAAGGGGCGGACCCGCCAGGAGTCCGCCCCGGATCATGTCACTGCCTTCAGGAGCCGGCAGCCTTTTCGGCTTCGGCCAGCAGGAAGTCCAGCAGTTCCTGCGCCGGAATCTTGTCGCCGTAGGCATCGACGAAAGCTTCCTTCCACAGGGGCTCACCGATTTCCTTGCGGAACGTGGCCAGCTCTTCCTTGGTGAAGTTGATCTCCGTCAGCTGCTTCTGGAACATCGGGATGTTCACCTTGTCAGCCGCCTCATAGGCTTCACGCATCTTCTCGTAGGCCGGCCATTTCAGCTCCAGCAGCAGGTCGCGGTACTGCTGCGGCAGGGCGTTCCAGGCGTCGATGTTGAACACGGTCGGGCAGTCAGCCGTACCGGGCTGGAAATTGCCCGTGAACCAGTCGGCGACCTCGTGCACCTTGTAGGCCGCATGGGCATAGGTGTAGGGGAAGGACACCGCATCAACCGTGCCGCGTTCCAGCAGCGTGTAGACCTCGGTCGCGGGCACGCTCATCAGCGTGGCACCCAGCTTTTCCATTGCCTGGGCGACACCGCCACCGGCGCGGACACGCATGCCGTTCCAGTCTTCCAGGGTCTTGGGCGGCTTGCCACGGCCCAGGAATTCATACTGCGGCAGGATGCCGGCCATGTAGATCACGGCATTCCAGTTGGCCATTTCCTTCTTCACATGCGGATGCTGGTAGTAGGCGTCCGATGCCTTGATCCGCACGTCCCAGTCACCAATGGGCAGGAACGGCAGGGAAAAGATCATCGACGAGGGCGTCTTGTCCGGGCTGTAGAAGTTGCAGAAGTTCGCACCTTCGAACGCACCGAGCTGGATGCCATCCAGGTTCTCGCGCGGCTTGGACAGACCGCCGTAGGACAGCTTCAGCTGGAACTTGCCACCGGTCCGGCGGTCGAGTTCGGCCACGATGTATTCCAGGCCGGTCGTGAATGCGCGGGGCTTGCCCCAGATGGAATGGTTCCAGGTAACGGCCGGGCCGTCGACCATGTCGGAATGGCTGCCTGCCTGCGCGGCCCCGGCCAGTCCCAGCGCAACGGCAACTGCCGCCACGCCTTTCAGCGTCTTGTGAAACATGTGCTTCCTCCCTGAGTTTGACACTTTGATGTCTTTGTTGTCGCCGATACTATAGGGGCTGGGTGTCGTGATCAATCAGCTTTGCCAATCGCCGCCAACAGTTGAACAGCCATCCACGCACACCCTTCTCCGCAGCCATTGCTTCCTGTACACCCCTGCAGGTCGGGTACTGGTGCGACAGATCGGGGGAACGGGACCGAAATGACGGCGGAGTTGCAGATGTCCCGACCGATGGAACCGGCTGCGCAGGCACGGGAGGAGAACTTTCCCGTTGGATCGATACTGCTGCCGCGCGGGCTCCGGCCGCATGTCGCGACGTTCTACGCCTTCGCCCGCACCGCCGACGACATTGCCGACGCGCCCGACCTGACCCCTTCAGAGAAGCTTGACCGGCTTGAGGCGCTGGAAAACGCACTGGTCAACGGCAGCGCCCTGCCGGAGTGTGCCGTGGCTGACCGGCTGCGCCACAGCCTGATCGAAACAGGTGTCGCGGACGTCCACGCGCGCGACCTGCTGGCCGCCTTCCGCCGCGATGCCGAACAGGACCGTTGTCGGAGCATCGGACAACTGCTCGACTACTGCCGACACTCCGCATCCCCCGTGGGCCGCTACCTTCTCGACCTGCATGGCGAGGACCGGCGCGGCCATGCCCTTTCCGACCCGCTCTGCGACGCCCTGCAGATCATCAACCACCTGCAGGACTGCAAGGACGACCTGCAGCGGATGAACAGGGTCTATCTGCCTCTCGACTGGCTGCATGAAGCGGACCTGGATGAAACATCGCTGCAGGCCGGGCACAGTTCACCGGCCCTGCGCGCGGTTCTGGACCGCTGCCTCGATGTCTGCGACGCGCTGCTGGAGCAATCACGCCCGCTGCCCCACAGCCTGAAGAGCGCGCGGCTGGGGGCGGAGGCGGCGGTGATCCACGCCCTGGCACGCCGGATGGTACGGCGGCTGCGGGACCGTGATCCGCTGTGCCAGCGAACGCGCCTTTCGAAACCGGCGGCGCTGCTGGTCTCTGTTCAGGCCGCCGGTCGCTTCGCCTGGACACGCGCCCTCGGATCGCGCGCATGAGCAGCCTTGCGGAGGCGGATCGCCACGTTCGCATGGTCGTGGACCGCTCCGGCACCTCCTTCGCCATGGGCATGCGGGCCCTGCCCCCTGCCGGGCGTCGGGCGATGTACGCAATCTATGCCTTCTGCCGGGAGATCGACGACATAGCCGATGAGCCGGGTGAGGAGGGCATGAAGCGCCAGGCACTGTCCGACTGGGCCGACGAGATCGAGGCGCTCTATGCCGGACGTCCGGACCGACCGACAGCCGTCGCGCTTGCCGCCGCAGTGGAAGGCTACGACCTGCCGAAGGCCGAATTCCATGCGCTGATCGACGGCATGCTGATGGACGTGGACATGGACTTCGATGCCGCATCGCCGCTGGACCATGCGGGCCTGCACCTCTATTGCCGCCGTGTCGCGGGCGCGGTGGGCATGCTGTCGGTCCAGGTCTTCGGGGAACCGCGCGCGACGCAGTATGCGCTGGCGCTGGGTGATGCACTGCAACTGACCAACATCCTACGCGACATCGGGGAGGACGCGGCGGCGGGCCGCCTCTACCTGCCCGCTGACCGCCTTGCTCACCACGGCATCGCCGTCACCACGCCGCAGGAAACCCTTTCCCATCCGGCGGTGCGCCTGGTCTGTGAGGAACTGCTGGCAGAGGCCGAGAACCGCTTCCGGGATGCCGACACCCTCTCGGCCCGGCTGGACCGGCAGAAGCTGCGCCCGGCCCTGCTGATGGACATGATCTACCGCAGCCATCTGGCCAGACTGAAACGGCGTGGCTTTGCCCAGCCGACCCGGCGCCTGCCTCTCTCCCGCCTCGCCAAGCTGGGACTGGCCCTTCGCGCACTGACGGTCTGATGGGGGCTGCGCAGACGATCATCATCGGTGCCGGGCTGGCCGGGCTCGCCGCGGCGCTGCGGCTGACGGCACGGGGTCACCGCGTCACCATTCTGGAGGCTGCACCTGCCGCAGGCGGGCGCTGCCGCAGCTTCCACGATCCGGCGCTGGGTCGCGTGATCGACAACGGCAACCACCTGATGATGACCGCCAACGCGGCTGTCTTCGACTATCTGGCGGAGATCGGCGCAATGGATCGGGTAAGGATCGGCGAACCCGCTGCCTATCCGTTCATCGACACGGTGACCGGAGCGCGCTGGACGGTCCGCCCCAACGCGGGCCGGGTTCCGTGGTGGGTCACGCGACCAACCCGATCCATACCCGGGGCGCGACTGCGGGACTGGCTGGCAGGGGTGCGGCTGCTGCGGGCGGGACCAGACGCGACGGTCGCCGACTGCATCCCCGGGGACACGTGGCTGTGGCGGCGGTTCTGGGAGCCGCTGTCCGTCGCGGCCCTGAACACGGCAGCAGACGAAGGTTCCGCGCAACTGCTCGCGGCAACCTGCCGCCTGACGTTCGCCCGCGGCGAACGCTGGTCGCGTCCGGTCACGGTGCGCGACAGCCTGGCGGATACGCTGATCGACCCGGCCATCGAATGCCTGCGCGCCAGGGGGGTGGAGATCAGCTTCAGCGAACGGGTCCGGGCGATGCAGCGCACAGCCGCCGGTGCCGTCAGCGCCATCGAGACCTCGCGCCGGAGCCTGGCCGTTGGCCCTGACGACAGGGTGATCATGGCGGTACCGTCATGGAATCTGCCCGACCTGCTGCCTGACGTGGCGGTGCCGGAAGGCAGCCGCATGATCCTCAACCTGCATTTCGATGCCACCGGTCATGCGGCGCACATGCCGCCACTGACCGGGCTGACCGGCGGAGTGGCACAGTGGCTGTTCTGTCGGGACGGTCTGGCGTCCGTGACGGTCAGCGCGGCGGATCGTTTCGCGGATGACGCGGCCGACATGCTCGCCCGGCAGATCTGGCCGGAGGTCGCCATCGCTCTGGGCGACCGGTCATTGCCCTTGCCGGCATACCGGGTCGTGAAGGAACGCCGGGCGACCTTCGCCGAGACCCCCGCGAACGAGGCACTGCGCCCCGGCCCCGACTGCACTGCACCCAACGTGGTGCTGGCCGGGGACTGGACCGTGCGCGGCCTGCCCGCCACCATCGAGGGCGCGATCCGCTCCGGCCGCCTGGCAGCCGACCGCGTGACCTGAGGTCAGGACAGCACCCGCCAGACCGAAATTTCGCGGGCGCGACCGCGAATGGGGACCTTGCCGAGTTCCTCGAAGCGGAAGGAGTCACCGGCCGCGCGACGGGTCGTGTCGCTGACCAGGATCGGGCCGCCCATCTCCTTGGCCAGCCCCTCCAGCCGAGACGCGACATTCACGCTGTCGCCAATGATCGTGTAGCCCAGCCGGTCGCCGCCACCCACCGCGCCTGCCGCCACCGTGCCGGTATTGATGCCGATGCGGGTCAGCAACCGGATGTCCCTGCCCGGACCGAACCGCTTCCCCTCCAGCGCCTGTTCGATCGCCAGTCCGGCGCGGATGGCACGGGCGGCGTGGTCATGGTGGGGAACCGGCACGTTGAAGCTGGCGAAGATCGAGTCACCGATGAAGGCATTGACTGTCCCGCCCTCCGCCCGGATCGGCGCCAGCACCACCTCGAAGTAGTCGTTGAGCAAGGCAATGGTCTCTGCCGGACTGAGCAGCTCCGAAATGCCTGTGAACCCCTGGATGTCGGTGAACATGATGGTGGCGATACGTTCCTCGCCCGCCAGCACACCTGGATCCCGGATCAGTTGTTCCGCCACGGCCTCCGGCACATACTTGCCAAAGGTCTCCCGGATCGCCTGACGTTCGTTCAGCCCGTCCACCATCTCGTTGAACCGTGTGGTCAGGGTCCCGATCTCGTCATTGGAGGTCACCGGCGCACGGACGGTCAGGTCGCCCCGTGCGACGCGTTCCACTGCGGCCACCAGAATCTCGATGGGCCGGGTGAGCGAGAGGGGCAGGAAGACGATGACAATGCCGATCAGCAGGAAGCTGACAGCAATATCCATGACGATGGCATTCTCGAACGGCAGATCCAGCCCGCCGCCGTCACGGTAACGGACGAACCAGAAGAATTCGGTCATGAGCAGAAGCAGCGGCATGATCGAGATGACGCTGATGACGACAATCAGCCGCCGCCGCAGGTTGCCGCCACCGCCGGGCAGGATAAGCCCGCGCGTGGCGAAGAGGTGCAGCTTGATCCTGGTCACCAGCGTGTTGAGCAGGAAGAAGACCAGATATCCCGCAACGGAAGCCAGCACCAGCGAGACGAAATAGACATAGTCGAGCGGCAGTTCGAAATTGCCGCCATAGGAACCTGCCAGGGGACTGAGAAAGAACCCCACGGGAAAGAACAGCATGTAGAAGCCCACGGCCCACATGGCAGTGCGCAGCGGCAGCCGTTCCAGCGCCAGCCGCGCCTCCGGCGTGTCGTCGCCCGCGATCAGTCCGGCAACAGGCCGGAACAGGAGCCGGCGCGCCAGCAGGATGTTGATGGCGACAAGCACCGTGCCGTCATAGAACAGGGTCCAGAGCAGATATCCTGGCTCCCCCGACGTCGCGGAGAACAGGGCATTGGCGAAAATATTGCCGCTGGCCGGAATGGCCAGCGCGATCGCGAACTGGCGTGCGGCGTTCATGGCAATGAAAAACGCCCGGCCCCGAAGATCGGGACCGGGCGCAGTTCCGTCAGCATGTGCTGATCCGACAGACGGATCAGACCACGCCGAATGCCATCATCGCGGACGCAACCTTGGCGAACCCGGCAATGTTGGCACCGGCGACATAGTCGGTCATGCCTTCACGGCCATAGTCCTTGCCATAGGTCTCGCAGCGGCCATGGATGTCTTCCATGATCTGGCGCAGCTGCTCCTGCATCTGGTCGACGCCCCAGCTGATGCGGGCCGAGTTCTGGCTCATTTCCAGACCGGAGACGGCAACACCACCGGCGTTGGCCGCCTTGGCCGGGCCGAAGATGACACCGGCATCCAGGAACGCATCGACGCCTTCGTTCGACGTCGGCATGTTCGCGCCTTCCGACACGGCCACGACGCCATTCTTGATCAGCATCTTGGCCTCGTCGAGGTTGAGTTCGTTCTGCGTCGCGCAAGGCATGGCGATCTCGGCAGGCACTTCCCAGGGACGCTTGCCCTCGTGGAAGGTGGTGCCGCTGAACTCGTCACAATATTCGCTGATGCGACCGCGACGGACGTTCTTCAGGTCCTTGATCCAGTCCAGCTTCTCCTGCGTGAAACCGGCCGGGTCGTGGATGTAGCCGCCGGAATCGGACAGGGTCACCGGACGGGCACCGAGCTGCATCAGCTTCTCGGCGGCATGGGTGGCCACGTTGCCCGAACCGGACACCACGGCAACCTTGCCGGACACGTCGTTGCCCGCTGCCTTCAGCATGTTCTGCAGGAAGTAGACGGCACCGTAACCCGTCGCCTCGTTACGGACCAGGGAGCCACCGAATTCGAGGCCCTTGCCGGTCAGCACGCCCTCGAACGAGTTCGTGATCCGCTTGTACTGGCCGAACATGTAGCCGATCTCGCGCGCGCCAACACCGATATCGCCAGCGGGCACGTCGATGTTCGCGCCGACATGACGGTACAGCTCCGTCATGAACGACTGGCAGAACCGCATGATCTCGTTGTTGGACTTGCCCTTCGGGTTGAAGTTGGCGCCACCCTTGCCGGCGCCCATCGGCAGGCCGGTCAGGCTGTTCTTGAAGGTCTGTTCGAAAGCAAGGAACTTCAGCACCGACGTGTTCACCGACGGATGGAACCGCAGACCGCCCTTGTAGGGGCCGATGGCATTGTTCATCTGGATCCGGTGACCGCGATTGACGCGGATATTGCCCTCGTCATCCTCCCAGCAGACGCGGAAGGAAATGACACGATCCGGTTCCGCCATGCGCTCCAGGATCTGCATCTCGCGATATTTCGGATTGTTGTCCAGAAACGGAATGATGGTGGCCGCAACCTCCATCACCGCCTGGTGGAATTCAGGTTCGGCCGGATTGCGCTTTTCCAGGCCTTCCATGAAGTTTTGCAGCGCCTCGTTGCCAGTTGCCATTTGTGATTCCCCTCAAGAGCATGAGCGCGTCTTTCCGACGGCCCTTGTGAATATTCCGGATCTAGACCGGTGTTTGTTGCAGTAGCCGGACAGTCGGCACGGTGGCTCCATGGCGCAGCCGCACCACTTTCCCGGTGTTCGATCCAGCCCCTCGGGATTCAGTGTCGGTTGCCGTTGCCGCTTGGTCAATACTCGGCTTCACGTGTGTGATCGTGTGTGATGTGGTTTAGTGGCGCTGCGCACAGATCAGACGTCCGTCACAGGCGCGTAAGGAACAGACGGCACCTGACCGGGAAAGCCGCAACGTGCAGAGGGAGTGCCAACAATGGATCCGACCGTTGAAGCGATAGCCAGCGATCTTCTGGACAAGATC
>CAXBNO010000004.1:0-21198 GCA_963976775.1 uncultured Kordiimonadales bacterium | reverse complement strand
CCACCCGGTGATCGGGCAGCCCAGCCTGGGCGCTGTCCTGGGCAATGTGGCGGATCGCGGCCTCCGGCGCGTTGGTGGCTCCGGTCGTCCATTCCTCGGCATCCGCGTCCCAGTAGGCCCGCTTGCCCGTGGCCGTGGCGAACAGGCGCCGGGCCTGTGCGGTGGCGGCGGTACCCTTGAACCGGATCGCCAGCACAGTCTCGTCGTCATAGGTCTGGTCGGAGGGGACGTAACCGCGCAGGCCGGTCCAGATGGTCCTGTCGCTCGCCCCGCTGGTGCCGATGGTATTGTTGGTGCGCCGGATCCTGACCTCGTGGCGGCCCGTGGTGACACTGTAGAGCGTGGAGATCCGCTGCGGTGTGGTGGTCCCTGCCGTGTAGCTCTCGCTGCCCAGCGTCGACCATGTCCCGGCCCCGACCGGTGTGCCGGCATCGTCGATCTCGCGGCCCTCGACCAGCCATGTCACCGTGGCGTTGCGCAGCCGGTTGTCGGTGGTCGAGAACAGCGCGCTCGGCCATTCGATGTCCACACCGACCCGGTTGACCACCTCGCCTGACGGGCAGATCGCGAAGGGACCGATGAACAGGTCATCATTGGTCTCGCCACCTTCCTTCTCGTTCTCGCCCCGCAGGGTCTGGCCACCCGGCTCTCCGGACGAATGCACCGTCGCCGGGAACAGCGTCACCGCCTCACCCGGCTCCACGATCTCCAGCACCAGTTCGCCACCGGCGGGCTTGACCCCGTCGGCCAGTGTCCAGATGACGGTGTCCTCGAACTCCAGGCTGTCCAGCTGCACCGCGCCCCGGCCGAGGCTGTAGAGCGCGAACACCAGGTGCTCGTTGTCGGCGAACTCGCCATAGGGCGGCGCGATCCATTCCGGCGCGAACCGCACGGTGCCATGCAGTTCCGGAATCCGCGCGCCCACCTGCGCCAGTTGCCCCGACAGCGCACCCCGGAACGTCTCCCCCGGTCCCGGCAGGGCAGGCGGTGCGCTCGGCACCGCCGGCGGAAACAGCGCATTGATCAGCAGGCCGCCGCCAATGGAGATCGCGGCTCCGATTACCGAGGTGGCGATGGTCGCTGTGGTCCCTGTCAAACCAATTGCACCCACGATACCACCCGCCAGATAAGGCGCGACCACGGCCAGCGCCAGCAGCGCCACCATGGCGATCGGGTTGCTGCCCTCCTCACCGGCGGCGGGTGTCGGCGTCACGAACAGCACGTCGCCGAACCCCAGCCGGATATCGGTCCATTCGTTCACGCCGCTCACCGGGTGGCGGCGCAGCAACGCCTTCGGCCCCGTGCCGCCCGCCACCAGATCGCGCAGCGGCTGCATCGGATCGGGGGCCAGGAACAGGATCGGCTGCGCCGGCGCACGGGGCCCCGCCATCGCCAGCGCCATGGCCGGCGAGATCCCGGCGGGCATCTGCCGGATCTCCGCCCCCAGCAGCGGCCGCATGGGATCGCGGCAGATCGCCACCGTCACGCCCGCCATCGGCAGCCCGGTCCTGTTCGGCCTGACCCTGGTCGGCCCGGTCCTGGTCTGGTTGGCACTCATGCCGTCCCTCCCGGCCGGCAGGCCTCCACCGATGTCCACCCCTGCGCCAGCAGGCTCACCCGGTCCTGCAGCCTGACACCCTCATGCCGCGCGGCATGCAGCAGCCGCCCCGGCCGGGCAATCTTCAGCCAGGTGCCGACATGGCAGTACGCGCCGCGCCGCAGCACGATCACGTCCCCATGCGCCCATTTCTCTCCCTTCGGTCGGGCGGGCCAGACGGCGGCGATATCCACCTCCAGCAGCGCCTGGCGCAGCGCCTCGGCCGAGGTCAGCCCGGCATAGTCCGCCATGGTGACGGGCAGGGTCCGGCCGAACAGCTGCTGCTGCACGTGCGCGGTCAGCGATCCGCAGTCCCAGGCATCGGGTCCGGTGGCCCCCCGCTCCCAGCGCTTGCCGATCAGATCACGGATGAAGGCCCCCTGATCCATGCTCAGCGCCCTCCCAGCAGCGGGTGGCTCTGCCGCGTGTAGACCAGCCCGGCGGCCTTCTCCCAGACATAGGTCCCGGCCACGGCCTTCACCGACCGGTCATCCGCATCGCTTGCCCGGATCTGCAGGCCTTCGACCACGGCGGCGGGTGCGCTGGTGTCGGTGGACAGCCAGACCCGCACCGTCAGATCCACCGGCGCATCGGTGGCCAGCGTGTCATCCAGCACGCGCTCCAGGATCGCGTTGGCGTTCATTGCCTCCAGTTGCACCTCCGGGCTGCGGTCCTCCTGCTGCGCCGGGAACGACATGTCGAAGGCGGATTTCTGGAACGTGACGCTCTCGCCCGGATTGGCCGCTGCGCTCGCCTCCAGTGTCAGTTCGTGATCGGCGCGGTCATGCACCACCCGCACGGGCTGGGTCAGCGACGGGTGCCGGAACTCCAGCGTCGCCAGTTCCACCTGTCCGGCGGGCAGGCTGGCCTCATGCTCCCGCAGGGCCTGGCTCGCCCGTTCCGCGTCTGTCAGATATGCCGGGCTCATGGTGCAAGGGCCTCCGGCCATGTCGTGTGCACCAGCGTGTGCAGGTCACCCAGCATCGCGACCGCACCCGCCTGGGTGTACAGCTCGACCAGCTGCAGCGCCGCCGTCTCCTCAGCCGTCAGTGTCGGCAGGTCCAGGATCTCGATCCGGATGCTGGTGGTCCAGGTGTCGCCGTCCGGCTGTCGCGCCCGCCACGGCTCCACCCCCATCCGCGCCTGAGTGTCGGTATATTCCCATCCGCGCCAGACCGGCATCCGGAACACCCGCGCGCCCCGGTGCAGCGTATGCCGCCACCAGCCCTTCAGGATCTCGAACTGCGCCAGCGTCAGCTCCAGATCGACCTGGTAGAAGGCCGGAACGACCGTGAACAGGTTCTCCCGATCGGTCCAGCCGCCGTCCATCTCCATTGCCTGGAACTGGGGCATGGGGGCCAGCTCCAGCGGCTGTCGCAACGGGCGGAAGGGCACGGCGGCGGGCCATTCGACGGTCAGGCTCATGATGCCACCCCGCGCGGTCGCCTCAGCCCCAGCGGCACCCCGGCGGCGCGCAGCCCGCTGCTCAGCGGCCCCTGGCCCCTGGCGACATTGCCCGCGATACTGTTCTCGACCCGCTCGGTCACCATCCGCTCGAAATCGATCCGCAGGCCGCCACCGGCCTGCTGGCTGACAGAGGCCTGCGCCTCGCCGCCCATGTGATTGTGGATCGTGATCTCCGGCATGGCGGCGACGGCACCGCCTCCCGATTGCGCCAGCGCCATGGCGGAACGCAGCCCAGCGGCCATCGCCTGCAGCGACCGGGCCGTATTGTCCTGCCCCGCCTCGGTCAGCACCCGCTCGCCTTTCAGGCCGACGATCGGCACCTCGCCCGGCCCGAGTATGTTTCCGCCCTCATGGTAGCGGGCGGCATGGGTAAAGGCGCTCATGGGCATCGACCGTCGCGGCCCGCCGCCTGACCCGATGATACCACCGCCATGGAAAGATGCCGGCAGCAGATCGATGGACCCGGCTCCGGTCCGCCCGCCTGAAACATTCGGCGTGCCGCTGCCGCCGCCCAGGACATTGCCCAGGGATCCCAGGATGCTCCCGACCCCCTGCCGGAACAGCGGGCCCAGTGTCTGGTCGAAGACGGCACTGGCCACCTCGCGTTTCAGGGCATCGAAGAAGCTGCTGATCGAGGTCTCGCCCTCGGCCAGCGAGAGAAAGAATTCCCTGGCCGAATCATTGACCCCGTTGAACGCCTCCTCCGCCACGCTGGCCCAGTCGCCGCTGGCCTCCTCGGCCCGTTTCAGCGCCCGCTCGACCCCGGCAGACCAGTCCGTACGCCGCTCCAGATCCTCGTCATAGGCCCGTTTCAGCTGCTCGCCATGCACCCGCTCCACGTCGGCGGCGAACTGCCTGTAGCCGACGGCTGTCTCGTCCAGTCCGGCCAGCGCCTGCTCGCGCCAGCGGTCTGCCGCCGCCACCGCACGCTCGTAGGACGGGTCCAGCGTGTCCAGTTGCGCCGTGATGTCGGCGACGGTCTGGGCATGGATCTGCGCTGCCCGCTCGGCGGCCCGGCTGGCTTCTTCCTGTGCACGGGTGCGCGCCTTCTCCGCCTCCTGCGCCGTGATCAGCTCCGCCACCAGCGCCTTCAGTTCCAGCTCTTCCTGCCGGGTGACCTCGATACCTGCCGCGCGCGCCTGGGTGGCCGCCCGGCGCGCCACGGCGGTGGCCTCGATCTCGATCCGGACCAGTTGCTCGAACCCGGCCGAGACCTGACGTGCCCGGTTCAGCCGCTGGATGTCGGCGATCTCCTGCGCCGTCGCGGCACTGGCCTCGGCCATCGCATTGCGTTTCGGCTTCTTGCCGGTATTGGGCGCGCCCAATGGCGGGGCCTGACCCGGAATATCGCGCGACGTGCCTTCACCCGCCCGGAACAGCGCCTGCTGGGTCTGGGCGATCTGGGTCGCCAGCTCCGCATAGGCGGCCCGCATCGCCTCGATCTCTTCCAGCGCCATTCGGGCTTCGTCACCGGCGCGCAGGTTGATGCCGGCACCCGTCTTCGCGCCCTTGGCTATGGCTTCGGGTGAACCGTCACCGAACTGCTTCGCGAATGCCGTTTCAGCGGCCTTCAACTGCCGTTCAATCGTCTCCTGTTCGCTCTTCAGCAGGGCAACATCCGCCGCCAGCGCCTGGGCCTGGCCCTTGGCGGCCAGCGCATTGTTGCGGATCCGCTGATCGGCCACCGATCGCAGGCGTGTGACCTGCGTGTCCAGCAGGTCGTTGGTCCGGCCGATCTCGCTCTGCAGGCTGACATAGCCCGCCGCCAGCGCGCCGATCGCCGTGATCGCCAGCCCCACCGGATTGAGCCGCATCGATGCGTTGAAGGCGCGGGTGGCGATGGTCAGCGCGATGGTGGCGGCGCGCGCGGCGACATACCCGGCGGCCAGCGCCGCGATCACGTCCAGGTTCGCGGCGGCAGCGGCGGTCACATCGGCCACGGCAGCGGCGACACCCGAGACTGCATTCACGACCGCCGGATCCGCGACCGCATCCGTAAGCGACCGGACAGCCTCCGTCACCCCGTCAAGGAACCCGCCACGCGCCACCGCTGTCTGGAACTGGAACAGTGCCGTCTCGTAGCGGCCGAAGGCAGCGCGTGCGCCGTTCGTGGCATCCTCGCCCGCCGTGAAGCTCCGCCGCAATTCGGCGGCAAAGCGCGGCAGGAAATCCTCAGCCATCACCTCGCCCCGTTCGAGCATCTTGTTCAGCTCGACCGTGTTTGTCCGCATTGCCCTGGCGGCGATCTGGAAAGCCCCAGGCAGCACTTCACCCAGCTGCTGAGTCAGCTCTTCGGCCTGAAGTTTGCCCTTCGACACAATCTGCGACAGTGCCAGCAGCACGCGAGCCTGGTCGGAGGCCGGCCGTTCCAGCGCCACCATGGTCTCGGCCACCGCCGACCAGATATCCCTTACCTGTGCCCCCTCAAGCGATGTATCTTTCGCGGCGGCTGCAAACCGTGTGAACTCCGGTAAGACACCGCGCAGCGAGATCCCCAGCCGATCAGCCTCGGCGGCAACGAACCGGTATTCGGCCTGCGCTGTTTCAGCTGATCCGGTGGCGGCCTTCAGTCCCAGGTCGATCGCGTCGGCCGCCAGTGCCGCATCCTTCAGCGACTGCGCAAACCTCAGACCGGCGAAGCCCACCAGGACGGCCTTCATCTGTGCCATGGCCGATCCGGCGGCACCGGCGGACGCGGTCATCTCCGCATGGGCCTGTACTGCCAGCGCGGCACGCGTGGCATAGCTGCGATAGTCGATGCCGCGCAGCGTAGCCCCGAACCGCCCCAGCTGACCGGTCGCGCGCCCGGTGCTCTGTCCGAACCCGGCCGCACTGGCCGCGATCGATCCGAAGTCCAGGTGACGGCGCACCTGACCACCGGCGCGCGACGCATCATCGCCCAGGCGGACCATGGCATTGCCCGCACCACGCGCAGTCAGGCGCAATTGTTCCTGGGCGGCAGAGGCTCCCCGCACCTGTTCGCGGTGCTGCCCCAGGGCGGCACTGGATGCGGCTCCCTGCAGACGCCCCATGGCGGCGGCACTCGCGGCGGAACTGGCGGCAAGGCTCTGGGCCGCCGCTGCGGCGGCACTGGACGCGGTCGCGGCCTGTGTGGAGGCCGCGCTGGACGCATTGGCCTGCTGCGACAGCTGCTGCAGCGCCCGCGCCGCCTGCTGGGTCGCCGGGCCAACCTGGCTGGCATCGGCATCGATCGTCAGGCCGACAGTGTACGTCGTCATCCGTCAGCCTCCCTTGCCCGCGAAGGCACCCAGCGCGCCCTGCTCGATCTCGCGAATGTCGTCGAACAGCTCAGGCGTCATTTCGGTACCGCTCATCCGGGCGGTCGCCTCCAGCGCCGGATAATCCAGCGCCACCGGACGGCTGACCGTCACCATGCCCAGCCCGGCCGGAACCGGTTGTGACGCCATGCGCCACTGGCCGCACACCAGGCCCCAGAGGTTCAGCGCCTCTACGCAGGACGGCAGCAGTTCCAGGCCCGTGTCGGGTGGCGGCCCGAGCGTGGCAAGGAACCGTTCCTGCTCCTCCGGAGAGACACCCCAGCTGGCCAGTTGTTTCCCGGCTGGTGACCCTTCCGGATCCGGCGCGTTTCCCTTGATCCACCATCGCCCGAGCGCCCTCAGTTTTTTCTCCGGTACTCCTGACCGGTCATGGCTTCGGCGAACGCACGGGCCGTTGCGCGGCGGATCGCCAGGTCCTCCATCAGCATCTCGCGCGCGTCCTCGCTGTAGGGCAGCGGATTGCCATGCTCGTCGTTGATGTCGCTCCATCCGACCCAGGCGGTCTGCAGCACCACCGCATCGTCATGGGCATCCATCAGTTCCGTGAAACGAGTGCTGGAGACTGCCTTGAAGGTCGCGGTGAAGACGTGCGTGTCGAACTTCCCGTCGGCGCGCGGGCGCTGCACCGGCACCGGCCAGTCGAAGGTTTCCTGTTTGCGTATCGTCAGCATGGGGCGTGGCTCCTGTTGTTTCGTTGTCGGGTTGCGGTCCCGGCCCTCTGCCCCACCCGGCCACCCACGGGATCATCCTGAATGAGTGGCCGGGTGGGGGAGCGTCGTCACCGCTGTCGGGCGTGATCACCAGGTCGATCGGCAGCGACAGCACGCCATTGCGGTTGGCCAGCTGCCCCGGCTTCATCTGCACCTTCGGCGCGGTGATGGTGATGACCTGGCCGGCCGACGCGCCGACACAATGGGTCAGCACCAGGGCCTGGCGGGTATAGGCCACGGCCTCCTCGATCAGGTTCTTCGTCGCGATGGTCGGCAGATCGACCGTCATGCGGCCGGACATGGCGCGGCTGTTTACCCGCACCTCCCGGCACCCGGCGATATCGTCGAACACCGGCGACCTGCCGAGATCGATCTGGAAGTCACTGACGCACAGCGCCGTCCCGGCCAGGGTCACTGTCGTGTTGACACCACTGACCTCCTTGCCCCGGACCACGGTCGGCAGGGTGCCGGACGGCTGGGTCACAGCCGCGACCGCCTGCCGGATCCCCAGCATCGCGAAATTAAGCTTCGGCACCTCGCCGCCGCGGCCTTCCAGCACCGCATTGCCACGCACCCCGAAATGCTCCTGGTCGACGCCATCGATGTTCACCTGGGCGGCGCAGCTGGAATAGGACGCGGACACAGGGGCATAGGTGACGGAGGTATCGGCGACGATGGTCTCGGCGAAGCCGCAGGCCAGCAGCAGGGCCGCCCACTGCGGCGCGACACCGGCGGCGGAGGCACCGGCCAGCTCCGCCGCCAGCGACAGCACACCATGCGGGGATCCCAGCACCTCTTCCTTGGCACCGGCCAGGCCATCGGCATATTCCCGGCTGCGCCAGTTTCCGGCCAGCGGCGTCAGCTGCGGCGCACCCGAAAGCACAACCAGATCCTCGAAGGCAACGGTGGGGTCGGTGCCATAGGTGCTCTCGGCCTTCACCAGCGCCAGATGCTGCGCGAAATCATAGGTCGACATGGTCAGTCATCCTTCCCTGTTGATGTGCCGGCCTTCGCCGGGGCCGCGACCGGCGCGGCTGCCGGAACCCTGTCCGGTGACCCGGAAACCGGTGCCTCCATACCCGGTGCCCCGATACCCGGTTCCCCTGCAGGCTTCGTCCGCTGGACCAGCTTCGGCTTGCCCGACTTCGGATCGACGATGTAGCGACCGCCTTCTCGTTTCACGGCTGTCTCCTCAGGTTGTCGGGGCCGTCCAGGCCCCGTGGAATTCGAACCGGTCTTCCCAGACGATCAGCCCGGCATTGACCGCGCGCAGATCGCCGCTGACCGGCAGGGCCGGACCGTCCGCGTCCGGATGAACGAAGGTGGCCAGCGCCAGCTTCAGCGGCGCACTGACCGCGTCCACCGCGTCCACTGCCGCCTTGCCCTTGCGGTCGGAGACGTCCTTGACCAGGCTGATGACCGAGAACTGGCTGGCGACGCGCTGCTGGATGTGGGTGGCCGACCGCCCGCCGGTCCGGCGCTCGGACCAGGGCAGCACGAAGGCGGCTGGGGGCCGGGCGTGGCTGTCCAGCGCCGCCGCCAGGTCCGCCGCGCCGCCGATGTCGATGTAGGACAGCGCCGGGCTGTATCCCTGCAGGAAGCTGATGATGGGCAGGATCTTCACAGGCCCGCTCCGCTGCCGCGCGTGATCTTCTCCAGCCAGGCAAGGGTCAGCTCGTCGATTCCGTCCGCGCCCTCTTCAGAGAGGCCGATGTACGGCCGCGCCGGGATCGTGACCTCCTTGGTCGTCACGAAGGCCCCGTTCGGCAGCCGGAACCTGAGCGCCTTCGCCGATTTCGGGCGGATCGTGGCCCCGGCCTGGTGCACGGCGGCATAGATCACGTTGGTGCCGATCGCGACACTGCGCGGCCCGGCCTGGTGCGAGATGGAATCGCGAAGAGTTTCCTTGTCGGTCAGGGTCTGGCCACCGGTCTCGGTGGCCCGTCGTGACGGCCTCCAGGGCGTGCCGTCCGGTGCAGTCTCGGTCTCGAAACGCCGGTCGGTGTCGGAAACCAGGCGGCGGCCGATATCGTCCATCAGATCCGTCATGTCGCCGCTGGCCCGCGCCAGGGCGGCCAGTCCGGACTGTGCGGCGGCATCCTCGATATGAAAGCGAAGCTGGACCATGGCCGCTCAGAGTCCTGTCAGGCTGCTGCGGGTGAAGACGCGGTCCGGACCACTGAACTGCGGTGTGTCACTGTTCGAGACCTGGCTGTCTGCGGGGGTCTGGTCGCCCAGCGACATCCGTCCGGCGGCCACGTCCTTCAGCCGCGCGATGACAGCCTGGTAGCGGTCCTTGACGTGATCGGGGATCCGGTCGGTATAGAGCTGCCAGCGGGCGATATCGGCCGCCCAGTCGGTCAGCACGTCCGGCACCGTCGCCAGCGGCAGGCTGTAGACCTTGGCCAGGTAGCCGTTGATCTCCGCGTCGGCGCGCCCGATCGCCGGGTCCAGCACCGCATCGACGATGGCGTCAGCGGTCCCGTCACGATCGGTCAGCGCCTCGATCTCGGCCTGGCCGAACCGGTCGATCATCTGCTGCTTCGTGACATAGGACATGGATCAACCTTCAGAGGTGCCCGCCCCACTCCCTCGTCCGGAGTGAGGCGGGTCTTGCGCTGCGGCCGGCGGGCTTTCGCCCCTACGTTCTCGACGTCCCCCGACGGGTGCTGACTGCCTTGCGGGCAGGACCAGACCGGCCTCTCGGGTATTGGTTGCGGGAGCAGGATTCGAACCTGCGACCTGGTGGTTATGAGCCACCCGCGCTGACCGCTGCGCCACCCCGCGCCAGATCTTCAGCCGACGTTCAGTCCGTCGGCATGAAATCCAGATAGACCTCGCGACCGACGGTGAAGAAGTCCGCTGCAGCCGGGTTCACGATCCCCATCTCCAGCTTTCCCCAGGGCGTGTAGTCGAAGAACGATTCGTTCTCCGCGCTGCCACCCGTCACCGGCTCCAGCTCGACCTTGCCGTCTTCGTTCGCCCGGACCACGAACTTGGCCCGCACCGTTTCCGACGCCGCAGAGATCGCCGCCCGGTCGCCACCGATCCAGTAGGCGGTGAGCATGGGCTCTTCCATGATCGACTGGACCTCCAGCGGGGTCAGATCGCCCTCCGGCACGGCTGTTTCCTGCTTGCTCCAGGCGCGGCCCGCGCGCCGGAATCCGTCCCTGGCAGACGACACCATCAGCACCCGGCCGACCGACACTGCGGCCTCCGGCTTCGCCTCGGCCTCGGGTCTTATCTCGGGCTTCGGTTCGGCCTTCGCGGCCTCCGGTTTTGCCTCAGGCTTCGGATCGGCCTTCGGCTTCGCCGGGGCCTTCTTCGCCGGGGCATTGGCTTTCGCCTTCGCCGGGGGCGTCGCCGCTGCCCTGGGGGGCGTCGCGGCATCCGTCCCGGTCTTCGTCTCGTCCGCACCTGACGGGGCGGCGGTCTTGCTCTTCTCGGGTGTATTCAAGGTCAGATCCTCCCTCAGGCCAGCCACGGAACCATCAGCAGCTCAGCTGTGTTCCGATAGATGTTGGTCGCCCCGGCGGAATCATTCTCGGCGTTGAGCAGCGTCAGGGCCTGGGTCTCCAGGGAAGGCGGCACCACCAGCAGGTTCGGCATCAGGCCGAGCGGGTTGCCATGGTCGCCCTTCATCTCCATCAGCGACTGGCGAGCCAGCGCGTAGTTGGTTGCGTTCAGCGTCTGCTTGCTGCCCCAGGCAAACTGCCAGAAACCAAACCCGACATTGTTTCGCCGCTTGATGCCGTAGACGTACTGGTCGGTGTTGAAGACCACCTCGTCGGTCGCCCGGTCGATCCGCGTGAACGGGCCTTCCTCGCGCACCTGGTGAATGAGCGGCTTCAGCGCCCGCGTGGTGTCCATCAGGAACCAGGGCGTGCCCGAACCACCGTCGGTGTTGGCGACCGAAACAGGTTCTCCACCGCCCTCCGGAATGACCGGATGATCGGTATCGAAGAAGAATTGCCCGTCGTAGCAGGCCGTGCTGAACCCGGTCTTCAGAAGGTTCCAGACCAGATTGTCCGGGTGGGCCGCCGTGGCGCGCCCCATCTCTTCGAACATGGGCGCATAGACGCCGTACCGGTCGTCGTTGATGTCATCGACCTCGACACCGATGGTCAGCTCGAACTTCCGGTTCGTGATCGTATAGCCATGCTGCGAAAGCGCATGCACGACACGATCACCCAGCCACTCGCGCAGGTTCGGCACCTTGCCGAGCCAGCCGTATTCCTCGGTACGGGTGGTGGAGTTGACACGGGTTGCTACCCGTTCCCATTGGGACTTGTGCTGGCCCAGGCCCCGCTGGAAGTTCCCCTTGAACCCGGTAAACAGGGTCTGGAGGTTGGACTGGTTGATAATCATTGTGCTGCCGCTCCTCAGAAGGTGATTTCGATGACGGCGCGACCGGCCACTGCGGCATCGTTGGTGCCGCCGATGGTCAGACCGATATCGTCACCGGCGGACACGGCGTTCGCCGGCGTGCCGCCGATATCCGCTGTGACGGTCGCATCGCCCGTGGTCAGCGCCCCGTCGATGACCGTGCGGATCCCGGTGATCGTGCCCGCGACCGGCGAGACCAGGTGATAGGCATCGGTGCCGGACAGGTCCGCCAGCTCCGCCACCAGGTAGATCTTGTTGGCACCGATGTTGCCGCGCGCCGTCGCGGCCGTGGCCACGTCGGAGAGGTTGTTGGCGGCCAGCAGCGCCCCGGCCGGAGCCGCCAGCTGCTGGTTCAGCATCAGTACCCAGACACCCTGGGCATCGACGTCGAAGATCACACCGGCAGGTGAGCGGGAGGCCGAGTCGGACGTCTTCGCCACCGTCTGGTCATCAACGATGAAGCAGGTGTCGCCGATCTCCGCCGCGGTGATCTCGTCACCGCCGGACGAGTTGGCCCAGCGGAAACAGCCGGTGCGGACGGCGACGCTGATGGCCCCGTTCGCGCCGTTGGTATTGTCGGCAACCGCCTCGAAGCGGCCGGCAGCGATCAGGCCGGTGCCGGTGACGCCAGGCTTGACGTAGGCCCCGTCCAGCACGGCCAGTCCCCCGGCATGGCAGTTGACGGCCGCCTTGACGGGCAGGGTCAGGAACTTCGGTTCGCGCCAGGGTGTGTTGCGGTCTGCGGTAAGTGCGGTCACGTCAGTCCTCCTTCGCCTGCTTGAACTGCTCGACCGTCAGGCCCATGGCCCGGCAGGTCTGCAGTTCCTGATCGGTCAGGCCCTCGCCCCCCTTGGGCATGTCGCCGGTGGTGACACCACTGCGCCCGCCACTCAGGATCACCGGCGTCTTCGCCAGGTAGTCCCGGAAGCCGTCCGGGTCCTTGCGGGCATAGTTCAGCGCCCAGTCCTTCTGCGACGGGATGACCTTGCCGCCCGTGATGGCTTCCTCGACCACCTGCGCGGCTGCGCCGTCGGTGCTGGCCTGCCTCAGGTTGGCGACCTCGACCTTCAGTTCCTCGAAGCTTCCGATCGGCACGTATTTCGCCGGGTCGGGATCCGCATCGGAGATCTTCAGTTTCGCGGCGATGCCGGTGGCCGTCTCCAGGGTCAGTTCATCCTGACCGACGGCGGCAGCGACCTTCGCGGCGGCGGTGACCAGCCCGGCATGCGCCGCGCTGATCTTCTGGGCGGCGGTGACGATGGCCGCCCCGTCCGCCTTGTCGTCCAGGCCAAGTTCCTTGCGGAGCTTCGCCAGTTCCTCTTCCGTCATTGCATTCTCCTGGGCTGACAGAGGTGATGTCGCGCCAGTGACCGGATTGACGGCACTGGCGACTTTCGGCAGTTCGGTGATGGCGGGGGAATTGACCAGGGCAGCGCCCAGGAACGCGCGGACGCGTCCGGCCTTGTCGCTGGCGAAGGTCGGGCTGATGAAGCGATAGGCGCGACTGGTGACCAGCTGGCGACCTTCGTCCGTCCATTCCACATCGGCCAGGACCGCCCCGCTTGCGGCATCCACCTTCAGGGCGGAGATCCAGCCGACGGCGCGACCGGTCCGGCCAGCCCCCGGCACATGCACACCGTGATCGAGATCGACAGGCAGGACGTTTCCGGCGACGGCCTTCAGGGAGGCGACGATGACGCTTTCAGCGGCGTCCAGTTTCCAGGGGCCGCGCCCGTCCTGTGTCCGGACCTCGCCCCGGCCCGGCCAGATCGTGATCGAGGACGGCGCTTCCGGCGTGCCGGACGCACCGGCCCCCTGGGCAGCGGCGATCTCGATATTCAGCAGCGGGCCTTGAAGCATGTCACCGTCCGGGCTCTGGGCGATGGCCACAGGGGCCGGTCGCCGGGATCAGGACGTCAGAATGCTGTTCGGGGTCGAGGCCGGTAAGGGCGTTACAGGAACGCCCCTGCCGCTTCGGCGGTCATGCAAGGCCTGACCCGAGAATGACCGGGCGGCCCTTTCGTGTCCAGTCGGCACGGGAGGAAGCCCTTCAATCCGGTTTTAGAACGGGATTAAAACGCTCTGGAACGCTGTTCAGGGCCATTCCGGTACCGTCACCGCACTCGGACGGCACAGCCGCCCTGTGAGCGCCATCTTCAAATCCGGGTCGATCTGCGCTATATATGCGGGGTCAGCGGGTCACACGGTGAAATCCTGATGCCGTAGCACGTTCCTTCGGGCGCGGAGCGTAATGTGAGATGAAGACTCGGGTCTCTCACCCCGCTGACCTATTCCCCTTCTGGTCGAATCAGCTTGCGACGCTCGGTTTGCTTGTCTTTCTGCTCGTCGGTGGATCGCGTCATGCTGACCAGGAAAGCTGCTTCGCCGTCAGCCGTGACCTTCACGACGGCGCGATAGAGCCGACCTCCAACCCGACCGAAGATCAGCACTGACCTGTTGCGCTCCTGGAGCACTCGGCCGGTCCGGATGACCTCCGGCAGCTTCCTGTATTCTTCGACCGTCAGTTCCGGATGCCCCAGATTGCCTGGCAGCTCACCCCGCTGTTTCCGCATCGTGTCGGATGACAGCTCCACCCTGCGCACGTCGGTCTTCAGCGCATCGGTCAGCGTGTCGTCCAGCCAGCCCACCGGAGCCGTGCCGCCCGACCGACCCGTGACGATGTCGTCGAAGTGCGGATCGGAGACCGAAATCTCTGCCGCCCGGTTGCCCCAGTCCGGATCCGGATAGCGGGCGGGGTCGGGAAACCTCCCCTCGGCCACCTTGCCGACATTGTGCCCCCAGCCGGGATCGATGCCTTCCGGCGCGGTCACCACCTCGCCGGTCTCGCGATTGGTGTGCGACCGACCGGGCGTCACTGGCGGCGGCGGATCGGTCGGTGTCAGGCCCATCCGGTCCAGGTCGCCGTCCGTGAACTGCTGCACCGTGCAGCGGCAGCGCCAGCCGTTCGGCGGGAAGTGCGTGTCCCAGAAGGGATGGTCCACCGGCAACACCGTGCCGTGCCAGGCACGGTGCGCTGGCCGGGTCCGTTCATCCTTTACCGCGACATAGCGCAACCAGGGTAACCGGCGCTTGGATCGCTGGATCGCGGTCCAGCGCCCGACCGCATTCGCCGCCCTGAGATTGGCGTCATAGATGATCCGCAGCCGTCGCGTGGATCCCAGTTGCGCCTCGATGGTCTCGCCGGTCACCCGGTCGAACATCGGTTTCCGGCCCCACCATCCGAGTTCCTTCAGTCGTGGAGCGAGTGATCCCCGGAACTGCTCGAAGGTCAGACCCTCCTCGATGACGCGATCCATGTCCTTCTTGATGGCCTGCAGCACCTCCAGCTTGGTGGCCTTGGCGACAGTGAACGCTGCGGCGTGCTCCTGCGCCGACGTGTCCCGCCAGCTGAAGCCGGTCCGAAAGCCTTTCGCCCTGAAGAACGCGACAGCCTCGGCAGGCTTCAGGGGTTTGAAGTCCAGCTCGGTCACCCGTCGATCTCACCGTCGTTCGGCACGTTCAGGCTACCGGCCAGGTGTGCCTGGAACATCAGGTCGCCCAGCCGCTCCGCGTGCCCGGCAGCAGGGTCCTCCGCCACCATCCGGCGCAGGCGTCGCTGGAAGTCTTCGAAATCCGTCGCGTCGGCCAGTTCCCCCAGCACGTCGTCAACGATATCGGACAGCGGATCGAAGCCCTCCGATTCCAGCGCCGCGATCGCCAGCTCGTCCAGGATGTCGTCGTCACGCTCCGACCGCGCCGTTGTCACCGCCAGTCGGCTGCGCGCCGTCTCCACTGCGTCGGGCTCCGGCACCCGATCGGGATCCGCGACCGACCCCGGGGCCTTCGCAGGCGCCACCAGCAGATCCGAACCCTCCTCCGGATCCCCGAAGCCCAGCATGTCGCGCACCTCGGACATTTGCACCTGCAGGCCCATGGCGACAAAGGTGCGCAGACCGTCGATCCGGTCCTTTAGAGGAATATCGTCAGGGGCAACCAGCTTCAGCGTCGGATAGACCGGTCGCGGGCCCATGTTCAGATCGATGATCGGGCGCACCAGGTCACGGCGCAGCGTCGCCACCAGCTGACGTGCATCGGCGTCGCGAATGTCCTCGCGTACGTCGTCATGTACCTTGCCGACCGCGTGGCCGCCCGCGATCGCGTCCGTCGTCGCGGTCTGGCCGATCACGGCCTTCGATACCTGCCGGTCCAGGTAATTGCACAGCCGCTCGAACAGATCGACATTGCCGGTCAGCTTCGCCTCGATCAGTTCCACTTCCATCGTGCGCGGAATGATCCCGGCGAGATCCGTGCCGATCGACGACACGGCGTTCAGCAGCACGCGGCGGTCTTCGGCGCTGGCGCCGCTCTCATAGCGGCCGATGCGGATCGGGTGACCGAACGTCTCCGCGAAGACCACCCAGTCCTTGATCGTGAAGTTCTGGAACAGGTAGACCCAGCTCACCAGTCGCGCCAGCCCGGCCCGCACCGGGATCCCGGACTTCGCCTTGGCGTAGTGGGTGATGAACTTGAACGGGTCCAGTGGCCGGTCGGCCTCGTTCTCCCGCAGCAGCAGCGTCGTGCCGTCTGCCAGGCTCGGCCGGAACCAGCGCGGGTCGCGCCATTCCAGGCGCTCCGGCATCCATTGCCTGCCGTCCAGCTTCCAGATGATCTCGGTCGCGGAGTAGCCCTTGCCCACCGCGTCCAGGATATCGATCATCTCGTCCTGGATGGTGTCGCGGGCGAACGCCTCCCGCACCAGATCGGCCGCCTTCACGTCCTCGGACGCGTCGGAGGCCGCGTCGATCTGGATCTCCAGCCCGGAGACCGCACGCTTGCGGACACCCAGCACCGAGGCATAGTGCAGGTACTTCTCCTCCATCGCCTCGGCCAGTTCCAGATAGGCCAGCGGCTCACCCTGCTCGGCATCCAGCAACAGCCGCGCCAGGCGCGGCGGCGTCAGCCCCTGTTCCGGATGATCGCCGATGACCTGGCGCACACCAGCCAGCGACGGGGCCGCAACCTCTTCCTTCAGGATACCCTTGTCGATCGGGCGTCCGTACTGATCCAGCAACGGCATTACCAGGCTCCCTTCCTGCGTCCCCAGGCGGCGACCGAGAAGGCATCTTCACCGTCGTCATCGATGTCGGCCGGGCGTGAACCGAACCCGCGCGAACCCGGTGTGCCGGCATGGCCCTCATAGCCATATTCCATGGCGTCGTTCTGGCTGGCCGCGTGACCGTAATAGAGTGACATGGCGGCGTCGGCATGGCGCGGGTTCTCCCCGCCATCGCCCTTGCGGCGCACGTCGCTCGGCACATGGATCACGCCATCGATCTCGGCCAGTTCGCGCAGGTCGTCGCGGATGGTCACGTCAGCCGGGATGCGGATGGTGCCGTCCTGGAATGCGGCGCGGAACTTCGGGCCATGCTCCCGGTACCAGGCGACATTCGGATGCAGCTGCTGGATCAGGCGCTCGCCGAACGTCTGCGCGATCTCCTGGGCGAGCGGCATGCCGTTGCCGTTGGCGTCGAAGATCGCGCCGGAAAACCGCGGCAACCGCTCCAGGACGTATTTCACCAGCTGCTTCTGCTGGTCATAGGGGCAGCGGTCCAGCTCGATGATCAGCGGCACATGCCGCGTCAGGTCCTGTGCCGTCTGGAAGATGCTGAGGCAGGTCCGGTCCATCTTCATGCCGAAGTCCAGTCCGGCATGGGACGGCAGCCGCTGCAGCAGGTCCAGCACCGGCTGCACTTCGCGCTCCAGGTAGCGCTCCATTTCGGCGCGGCGCAGATCCTCCGGCCAGCTGGTGAAATCCTCCGCAGGGGCTTCCCAGCGCAGCACCTGGTGGTCGGCCTCGCTGCAGGCCTCGATCCAGGCCAGCGGAATGGCCACGCCCGATCCCTCGCGCGGGATCACGTCGAGCTCCTCGCGCATCGCCGCCGTGCGGGTGCCATAGACCCGGCGCACCTTGCGGTACCAGGCGGTCTTGCCTTCCGGCGTTGGCTCGTCGCCGTTGATCAGGCAGACCCGTTCATAGAGACCGTTGCCCACCGCATCGTCGAAACTGATGCGGTGCAGGGAATAGTCGTTACGGCCCTCGCGGGTCTCGCGCACCAGCTCATTGAACGGGTTCTTCGACGTGTTGTGTGTCGAGATGATGCGGATCTTGCCGCCCCAGATCAGCAGCGCACCGACCGCATCGATGACGGCCCGCACGTCCTGGTGAAACGCCGCCTCGTCGATCACCACGATGCCCTGCAGGCCGCGAATGGCAGCCGGACGGCTCGACAGGCCGACCACCTGAAATCCGGATGCAAACTTCACCCGATAGGCGGCGATCCTGTTGGTCGTTCCATCGGGCTGGATGTCGTCGAACATGAACTCGTTGACACTCACCAGCTCACGGGCCAGATGCCGCGCGAACCGCGCCACGACACCGCAGAACTCCAGCGCCTTGTCCTTGGAATCTCCGACATAGAAGACGTTGTCGCCACCGGCGCTGCGCTTCGACGCGGCGATCAATGTGTCATCCAGCGCCTCGGCGAAGGTGATGCCGGTGCGCCGGCCTTTTTCCGCAATCTTGACGTCGGACTTGTCGGCCACCCAGGCAACCTGGTGCGCCATCAGGATGCCGTCCGCCAGCGGGTCCAGGTCCTCCGGCGGCAGCCCGCCAGGCAGGACAAGGTCGATCGGCGATGCCGGAACCGGAAACTCTCCCTCAGCCATCCGAGCGGATCCCGAGGAAATTCCTGCGGATTTGCGCCACCAACTCAGCCGACAGTCCTGCCTCGGTGGTGACCTTCTCCATGGTGTCGACAGCCTTCAGCTCGGCCTCGATCTCGATCTGCATGCGCAGATCTTCGACCCTTTTTTCGAAGTCCTGATCCAGCCGTGCGGCGCGCGCCATCTCGGCCAGGCCCTTGCCGATCATGGCGAACTCCTTGGGGTCCGGGGTCTTGCCCTCCCGGCGGAACGTGACCAGCATGTCATGCACCAGGGTCCGGGCCATCTCGACCAGCATGCGGCCCTGCTTGCCCTGCACCGCCGAGTCCGACATTTCCTGCGCCAGCGCCATCGTGATCTCGCGCGACTGGCGCAGCATCTCCGCGCCCTCTTCCTTGTTCACCATGTAGCGGTGCGCCGACGACCGCGAGACGCTGATCTCATGCGGTGCCAGCAGCTCGGCCAGGAACAGGGTGAAGTCGTCGACCGAGCGGTTTTCCTTCGCGAGATAGCGGTCGATGGACGTCCTGAGATCGGACGGCAGGCGGTCGATCTGGTGGCGCGGTGGCATCAGCCCAACTCGCTTGGGCGAGGACGCTCGATACCGTCGATGTGCTCTTCACCGCGCGCAACGCTCAGGCCCTTGTCGGTCAGCTTGGCCAGCAGGTAGGGGCCGACGATCTCGGTGGTGACGAGCCCGCGATCCTCCATCCACGACAGGTGACCGCGCACCTCCGTTTCGGTCAGCGATTGTGCCGTGGAGGCTTCCAGCGCCCGGCGGATGATGGCGTGGTTCTGGCTGTAACCGGCGTCGGACGCCAGCAGGCGCAGGACCTCGCGCCGGACCATGGCGCGGATGGCGGCAGCAAGGCTCATGGCTCTCGTCCTTCCCTGATGTGGTGGCTGACCAGGATGTCCATGGACCGTTTCAGCCCGCCGATATCGGCGTGCGCGCCCTTCACCTCGCCACCGATCTCGTAGACCTTGTCCTTGATGTCGCTCACCCGCTGGTGGATGGTCTGCAGGTCGTTGTGCCCCGGCGAGTGTTCGAACCGGCTCCGGAGCTGTGTCAGGCTGCGCTCCTGTTGCGCCAGCCGCTCATCGAAATCCCTGGCAAACTTGCGCTGCTCTTCCCGCGCCATTGAACGGATCGTCCAGGCGATCCAGAGGACCACCAGGTTGATGCCGACCGCGATGATCGGCAGCCAGGGAAGCAGCGCGTCCATCTCATGCTCCCTGGGAGCTGTCGCGACCGGTCGGTCGGGATGCAGGGGCCCGGTCTGCGCCGGACAGCCGCGCGATCATGGCGTTCTTGTCGGAACTGCCTTTCGAGGACCCGAAATAGTAGGCGCCGATCGACGTCACCAGCGTACCCAGTGCGCCCAGCATGACAGCCAGCGGCTGCTCGGCCGACGTCGGGATCTCCACGAAGATCATCGCGGCCAGGATCCCGAAGAACCCGAACAGGGCAGCGAGCGCGATGACGGCAGGCATCCGGTCACCCGTCTTGATCTCGCGCTGCCGGGCACTTGCACGGTCGCCCGCGTGAAGCTTCTCGACCTCGATGTCGAGTTCCTTCATCCGCCTCGTGAAGTCCTGCTCGGCCTGCTTCAGCTTCAGCAGATCCTCGGGACTGGCGCGCCGTATTGCCTCGGCGGCGATCGACGCGTCGTCAGTCTCCTGCTCCTCACCCAGCAGGTGCCGGGTGATGGTCCGCGCCGCGACACCGCCCAGCGGACCACCGACGGCGGTCCCCAGCACCGGCGCAACCACGCCCAGGACATCCTTCACCCCGTCCCAGAAGCTGCTCATGCGGTATCTCCCTGACCTGTCAGTTCCCGCAACTGCATTGCGGCTATCATATGCCTGACAGCCACTGGCAATGTCTGACGCGACTCCACTGGCCCACCTTGGCTGCGACGGCGATGAACCGCCCGCTTGCTGACCTTCTGGGATCGGGACTTGCGCGGAACCCTGTTGCCCATCACGCCACCTCGAGCAGCTTGTTGAGCCGATTCATCCAGCCGCTGAAGAACACCGCCTGGCTTCGGTCGGCTTCCACGATCTCCTTCATGAAATGCCGCCGGTGCTCGATCAGCGCGACGGTCAGATCCCGGTGCCGTCCGGCGCAGACCGTCTCGGCAGCGCGCATCGTCCGGGGGCCGACAACACCGTCGATCGGACCCGGATCCATGCCCCAGAGCGAGAGCAGCCGCTGCAGCATGCGAATGGCGGTGGCGGGACCGTGATGCACAGAGGCGTCCAGCATCACCGCATGCAACGACTCGGGCAGATCCGCGAGACCTGGCCTGATGAAATAGTCTGAGCGGTAGATTGCCCTGGCGACATCCACCGAAATGTTACGGACATCGTCCACGCTCGCGGCGCGCCCCAGCCAATCGGAAAGCGCCCTTCGGGTCACACCGAAGTTGGTTGCACCGCCCCGGTCTGCCGGATGATCGACGAAGCCGCCTTCGCGCTCGATCACATCATCAATCAGGGTTTCGACGGTCGTTGTCATGTTCACCTCCACCGCGCCAGGTGCCGGGCGGTGGACCGCAGCGATTCATGGTGAATCGGCTGCGGTCCGGGTGATTGACACGCGCCCGGCGTGACTGGTGCAGGATGTGGAGATCGGCTGATGCCGGTAAGGGCGTTGCTGTGACGCCCTGAGGCCGAATGACCGCTATCCGAAGAGGTCGGCCTGGGACGGGTTCAGGGCCGCCCGCTTCTCCCAGAGCTGAACGGTGCGCCGTTCCACCTTCAGCTCGCGCGCGACGCGCTCCTGGCTCCAGCCCTGCTTCCGCAGCCAGATCGCCATCGGCTTTCGGGCATGGGGAATGGTGAGCCGTTCGTCGGCCAGAGCCTCCACAATGCGCCGGGCCGCGTCAATGCCGACGTATTCAGCAAGCTTGCTGCCTTCCGCGACCAGTGGGATCCGCTGTCGCGTGCCACCGCACTCGAGCGCGAGCTTCAGCGCCGCCTCGACACCGGCGGCGTCGCTGATCGTCTGGAG
>CAXBNO010000003.1:0-22204 GCA_963976775.1 uncultured Kordiimonadales bacterium | reverse complement strand
TTCTATGGCTGGATCCAGGATCTGTCCGCACCTGATCCCACCAACATCTTCGAGCTGTTCGGCCTGATCCCGTGGAACACGCCTGACCTGCTGCACCTCGGAATCTGGCCGATCCTGATGGGTGGGTCCATGTGGCTGCTGCAGAAGATGAACCCGACCCCACCGGACCCGATGCAGGCGCGCATCATGATGATGCTGCCCATCGTCTTCACCTTCTTCCTGGCCCGTTTCCCGGCCGGTCTGGTGATCTACTGGACCGCCAACAACCTGCTCTCGATCCTGCAGCAGTACGCGATCAAACGGCGGATGGCGAACCGGAAGAAGCTGCCGGCCAAGAGCACCTGACGCACGGAAGGGGCTCGCGGCATGATGGATCCGGAACCGGATATCGAGGCGGGGCGAAAGCTGTTCGCTGGCGAATGCACCTTCCTGAAGGGTGTTGTCGCGCTGGAGCACCTGCCCCCGCCTGACATGCCGGAAGTGGCGTTCATCGGGCGCTCCAACGTCGGCAAGTCCAGCCTGGTGAACGCGCTGACGGGACGGAAGGCGCTGGCGCGCACGTCAAACACGCCGGGCCGGACACAGGAACTGAACTTCTTCGATCTGGGTGGACGGCTGATGCTTGTCGATCTGCCCGGCTATGGTTTTGCCAAGGCCCCGAAACCGGCGGTCGAGGCCTGGACCCGGCTGATCCGGCGCTACCTGCAGGGCCGCCCGAACCTGACACGGGTCAACCTGCTGATCGATTCCCGCCACGGCATCAAGCCGCCGGACGAGGATTTCATGAGCATGCTGGACAAGTCGGCGGTGGTGTTTCAGGTCATCCTGACCAAGGCCGACAAGCTGAAATCCGCCGAGCAGGAACGGGTCTTCGAGGCAACGCGCAAGGGTCTCGAGAAGCACGTGGCGGCTTACCCGAAACAGTTCCTGACCAGCGCCGAGAAGGGCACCGGTATCGCCGAACTGCGGGCCGGGCTTGAACGTCTGGCGACGCAACAGTCTGCCGGGCTATAACAGGGATCGATTCGAGGCGATTGGGAGGAAGTTCGTGGACGACGAACTGATGAAAAAGGCCGCGACGCTGCAGGAAGCCCTGCCGTATCTGAAACGCTTCGCCGGTGAGGTCTTTGTCATCAAGTATGGCGGCCATGCCATGGGCGACGAAGCACTTTCCAAGGCATTCGCCCGCAACATCGTCCTGCTGAAGCAGGTCGGCATCCATCCGGTCATCGTCCACGGTGGCGGTCCGCAGATCGGCGCCATGCTCGACCGGCTGAAGATCCAGAGCGAGTTCGTCGATGGCCTGCGGGTCACGGATCGCGCGACGGTCGACATCGTCGAGATGGTGCTGTCCGGCTCCATCAACAAGCAGATCGTCACCTCCATCCAGCAGGAAGGCGGCATGGCCATCGGCCTGTCGGGCAAGGATGGCGGTCTGATCCAGGCGCGCAAGCTGAACCGGTCACGCCGCGATCCCGATTCCAACATCGAACGCATCCTCGACCTGGGCTTCGTGGGGGAGCCGCGCACCATCAACCCCGAGATATTCAATGCCATCGATCTGGATGCGGTGATCCCCGTGATCGCGCCAATCGGTGTCGGCAAGAATGGTGAAACCTTCAACATCAATGCCGACTCGGCGGCGGGTGCCATCGCCTCCGCTCTCTCGGCGGCGAAGCTGATCATGCTGACGGACGTGGCAGGAGTCCTGGACAAAGACAAGAAGCTGGTACAGGTGCTGACCCCGCGCGACGTGCTGGTGCTGCGCGGTCAGGGTGTCATCACCGGTGGCATGATCCCGAAGATCGAGACCTGCCTGGATGCCATCCGCAACGGCGTCGGTTCCGCCACCATCCTGGATGGACGCGTCCCCAACGTGGTGCTGCTGGAAACCTTCACCGAGCATGGCGTCGGCACCATGATCCGCCGCGACGACGTGGTGGAAGACGAGGAATAAACCGTCGGGCCCGCTGGAGGACGTCAGTGCGGCACGCTGGGTACCCGGGTCAGGCCCCGGGCACAACGTCGGTGGGGTGGACACGTTCAACTGAACGCCCCCCTCCACGACGCTCGCGGACTTGATCCGCGAGCCCAGCTCTCAGCACTTGTCCGAACCCGTTGCGCCGAAACACTGCCGGGTCCCGTGGTCAGGCGAAGGCGTAGGTACCGCCCTTCTCGAGCGCGGTCTGCCAGGCCGGACGCTTGTGCAGGTCGGCGATCCAGCGATCAACGTTGGGGAACGTGCCACGCTTGCCGAAGGGACCGAGGATCTCGCCCACGAAGCTGAGGTTGATGTCGGCACCGGTCAGGCTGTCGCCGACCAGGAATTCGCGCCCTTCGAGGTGGCGGTTGATATAGCCGACATGGTTGGCGATCTCGCTCTCGATGCGCGGATGCAGCGGCGTGCCCGCCTCTCCGAGCCGACCGACATACATGAACAGCATCAGCGGCAGCATGGCCGAGCCTTCCGCGTACTGCAGCCACTGCACGTAGCTGTCGTAGTCGCCGGTTGACGGATCGGGCTGCAGTTTGCCACCGCCATGACGACGGATCACATAGTCGATGATCGCGCCGGATTCGATGATGGTATGGTCACCTTCGGTCAGTACCGGTGACTTGCCCAGCGGATGCACTGCGATCAGTTCCGGCGGAGCCAGGTTGGTTTCCGCATTGCGCTGGTACTTCTTCAGTTCGTAGTCGATGCCCAGTTCCTCCATCAGCCACAGAATGCGCTGGGAACGGGAATTGTTCAGGTGGTGAACGGTCAGCATCGGGTTGTCCTTGTTCCTGTTTGTCGGGACACGGTAGTTCAGCAGGGTGGCAGTGTCTGCAATACCTCGCCCACCAGGTACAACGATCCCGTGATCAATACCCGTCGGCGCGGATTGCACTGTTCCAGCGCCTGCTGCCAGTCCGGCGCGGGATGTCCGGCCAGCCCGATACCGCGCGCGATCGCTGCAATCCTGTCGGGCGAGGTTGGCGTGCCAACGGCATAGACGGGCTGATGCAGGATCGGAACCCCGATGACGGTGGGGTTGAGGTGCGCAAAGGCACCGAGGAACGGGGCCACGGGGCGGTTGTCCAGGATGCCGACGATCAGGGTGAGCGGTTGAGAGGGCATCGCCTCCAGCGCCGCCGCGGCTGCCGTCGCGGCATGAACATTGTGACCACCATCGACCCATATCTGCCGGGAGGTGTCGGGATGCCGCACCCGGTGGAACCGCGCGGACAGCCGGACGTCGGCAATCGCCGCCACCGTCTCGCTGTCCGGCATCCTGACGGCAGGCGTCCTGCCGGCGAGGACCTCCATGACCGCGACCGCCTGGGCCGCGTTCTGCCACTGGTGCATTCCGTTCAGTCCCGGTTGCGGCAGATTCAACCGACGCACGCCAGCATAGACGCCGGTTGCGGTATCGATGGACCAGTCACGGCCATACAGGTGCAGGGGGCAGCCAAGTGCCGCTGCGGTCGCCTGCACGATCGCCATTGCGTCCACATCCTGCGGGTTGGCGACCACAGGCACACCGGCCCGGAAGATGCCGGCCTTCTCCCGCGCGATACTGGTCGTGTCGGGACCGAGAAAGGCCTGATGATCCAGGGCGACCGGTGTCACGACGCTGACGCTCACGCAGGTGTCCGGCACGACATTGGTGGAATCCAGTCGCCCCCCCATGCCGCATTCCAGCAGCAGCACATCGGCCGGGGACTCCGCAAAGCACAGGAAGGCCGCTGCCGTCATGGCCTCGAAGACCGGCAATGGCGCGCCATTGTTGATGTCCATGACCTGCGTCAGGGCCCGGGCGTAGGTTCCGTCCGCGATCTCGCCTTCGGGCAGCAGCACCTGCTCCGTGGGACGGGACAGATAGGGTGAGATGAAACGCTGAACCCGCAAGCCCTGCCGCGACAGCATGGCGTGCAGGCAGGCGACAACCGAGCCCTTGCCGTTGGTGCCGGTGACATGGACGATCGGCGGCAAACGCCGGTGCGGCGCACCCAGGCGTTCGAGAAGTGTCGGCAGACGCTCCAGATCAAGTTCGATCCGACGCGCACCCAGACGGGTGACCCGTTCCAGCGCAGCATCGGTCAGCGGCGTTTTCACGATGCCTTTTCAGGTGCCTCCCCGGCGTCATCTTCCGCGTCGGTCGGCTCCGTGTTCATCAGTTCGGAACCGTCATCAGGTTCGGAAATCACCACAGGCTCCGGCGGCGGCAGGGACGCGGGCGGTGCCACCATGGGTACCCGCATCAGTGACAGGATGCGGCCCAGCGTTTCGGCCAGTTGATGGCGGTGCACCACCATGTCCACCATGCCGTGTTCCAGCAGGTATTCCGCCCGCTGAAACCCGTCCGGCAACTGCTCCCGGATCGTCTGCTCGATCACCCGTGGCCCGGCAAACCCGATAAGCGCCCCCGGTTCGGCAATCGCCACGTCACCGATCATCGCGAAGGACGCGGTCGTGCCGCCTGTCGTCGGATCGGTCAGCACGCTGATGTAGGGCAGGCCCTTTTCCTTCAGCCGCTGGATCGCGACCGTGGTGCGGGGCATCTGCATCAGGGACAGGATCCCCTCCTGCATCCGCATGCCGCCCGATGCGGCACAGACGATCAGCGCCGCGTCTTCCTGCACCGCACGCTCCGCCGCCGCGACAATCGCCTCCCCTTCGCCCGGGGAAACGGAACCACCCATGAAGAAGAAGTTCTGCGCCGCAACCACGACCGACTGGCCACCGATGCGACCCAGACCGGCCTCCACCGCGAAGTCGGCTTCCGCCGCGCTGCGGGCGTCCTTGATCTGGTCCGGATAGCGCCGGGAATCCTTGAACTTCAGCGGGTCCATCGGCGGCTGCGGCGTCTTCAGCCGCTCGAACACACCATCATCGAACAGAAGCTGCAGCCGCTGCGACGCGGTCAGACGCATGTGGTGGTCGCAGTGCGGGCAGACCCGGGAGCTCTGCTCGAGGTCGCGATGGAACACCATCTGCCCGCAAGCGCGGCATTTCTCCCAGAGATTGTCCGGGCCATCCTTGCGGCGGCCCAGACCAATCTTGGGCAGAACACGGTTGGTCAGCCAACTCATGCGGCAACGCCCTCCCGACGGGGACCATTGTTGCTCAAGGGGATACCTCCGTTAGATCCATGTCCGGTACAGACATTCGTCAGGCAGAACGTACACCATCGGCAAGCGCTGTCACCAGTTCGACCACATTGGCCACCGCCGCATCGCGGTCATCACCGGCCCTGCCCACCTGTTCGACGATGGCCGTGCCGACCACGGCAGCGTCCGCGACCCGGGCCACCGCCGCCGCCTGCGCCGGCGTCTTGATGCCGAAGCCGACCGCGACCGGCAGATCGGTATGGCGTTTCAGCCGCTCCACCGCCGCCGCGACCGCACCGGTATCCATATGGCCCGCGCCGGTGATCCCGGCAACGGAGACATAATAGACAAAGCCGGAAGTGTCCCGCAGCACGGTCGGCAACCGCCGGTCATTCGTCGTCGGTGTCGCCAGCCGGATCAGCGAAATGTCCTGCGCCGCAGCGGCAGACAGCAATTCCGCGTCTTCCTCTGGCGGCAGATCCACGATGATCAGGCCATCCACCCCGGCGGCAGCGGCATCCACCGCGAAAGCAGCAATGCCGTGGTTCAGCACCGGGTTGAAATAGCCCATCAGCACGATCGGTGTGTCCTGGTCGGTCCTGCGGAACCGGGTCACCAGTTCCAGCGTCCGTTTCAGGGTCTGGCCACTGGCCAGCGCCCGCAGGCCCGCGACCTGGATCGCGGGACCATCTGCCATCGGGTCCGTGAACGGCATGCCGATCTCGATCACGTCGGCACCGGCCCCCGGCAGGGCCTCCAGAATGCGCGCGGAGGTCTCGAAGTCAGGGTCGCCACCCATGACGAAGGTGACAAGGCCGGAACGGCCCTGTTCCTTCAGCGCCGCGAAGCGCCGCGTGATGCGCGCGCTCACAGCTTCACCCCCAGGGCGTCGGCAACCGTGAAGACGTCCTTGTCGCCGCGACCGCACATGTTCATCAGGATGATGTGGTCCTTCGGCAGGGTCGGTGCGACCCGGGCGACATGTGCCAGCGCATGTGCCGGTTCCAGCGCCGGAATGATCCCCTCCAGCTTCGAGCAGAGCTGGAACATCTCCAGCGCCTCCTGATCCGTGGCGGAGACATATTCGACCCGCCCGGCATCCTTCAGCCAGGCATGCTCCGGCCCGATGCCCGGATAGTCGAGACCGGCGGAAATCGAATGTGCTTCCTCGATCTGTCCATCCTCGGTCTGCAGCAGATAGGTCTTGTTGCCATGCAGCACACCGGGGCGTCCGCCGGTCAGCGATGCGGCATGCTTGTGGGTATGGACACCATGGCCCGCGGCCTCGACACCGACGATCTGCACGTCCGGGTCGTCCAGAAACGGATGGAACAGGCCCATGGCGTTGGAGCCACCGCCGATGCAGGCAACGATCTGGTCGGGCAGGCGCCCTTCCTTCTCCATCATCTGCTCCTTTGCCTCATTGCCGATCACGGACTGGAAATCACGCACCATGGCCGGATAGGGGTGTGGCCCCGCGACCGTGCCGATGATGTAGAAGGTATCGGAGACATTGGTCACCCAGTCCCGCAGCGCCTCGTTCATCGCGTCCTTCAGCGTGGAGGAGCCGGAGGTGACAGGGATGACTTCCGCCCCCAGAAGCTTCATGCGGAACACGTTCGGCGACTGCCGCTCCACATCCACCGATCCCATGTAGACATGACACGGCAGGCCGAAGCGGGCGGCGACGGTCGCGGTGGCGACGCCATGCTGGCCCGCACCGGTCTCCGCAATGATGCGCGGCTTGCCCATCCGCCGCGCCAGCAGGATCTGGCCCATGCAGTTGTTGATCTTGTGGGCGCCGGTGTGGTTCAGCTCGTCCCGCTTGAAGTAGATCTTCGCGCCGCCGAAATGCTCGGTCAGCCGCTCCGCATAGTACATCGGGCTGGGTCGTCCGACATAGTCGCGCAGGTAATGGTCCAGTTCCTCCTGGAAGCTGGGGTCCGCCTTTGCGGCCTCGTAGGCCTCGTCCAGTTCCAGGATCAGCGGCATCAGCGTCTCGGCGACATAGCGCCCGCCGTAGTCGCCGAAATGGCCGGTCCCGTCGGGGCCGTTGCGAAAGCTGTTGGGATTGTTGGTCACAGTCATGGAATTGCATCTTTCTGAAACCCGGCAGCCGCCGGGAGAAGTTCTGTCACACCGCGTGGACGGCCTGCAGGAAGGCCGTGATCCGCGCGGGGTCCTTGTGGCCGGGGGCGCGCTCGACACCGGATGAGACATCCACCCACGATGCGCCGCTGATGCGGATCGCCTCCGCCACGTTCGTCGCGTCGAGCCCGCCGGAAAGCATCCATGGATGGCTCCAGTCGCGCCCTGCCAGCAGACGCCAGTCGAAAGTCATGCCGTTGCCACCCGGCAGGGCATGCTTCGCATCGTCCGGCGCCTTGGCGTCGAACAGCAGCCATGATGCGGCGCTGTCGTAATCCCCGACAGCACCGAAATCCTCCGCATTGCGAATCCTGAATGCCTTCATGGTCGGCAGGCCGGTGCGGCGGCCAATCTCCGCCACCCGCTCCGGCGTCTCCGACCCGTGCAACTGCACCAGATCCAGCGGCACCCGGGCCAGCACGGCGTCCAGCAGGGCGTCATCCGGATCAACGAACAACCCGACCTTCTGAACCTTGTCCGCAACCGAACCAGCTTCCGCCAGCAAGGCGGCAGCCTGCTCCGGGCTGACCGCACGGGGTGACGGGGCATAGAAGACCAGGCCGATGGCATCCGCACCGCCGGCAAGAGCCGCCCGCAGCGACGCGGCATCGTTCAGGCCACAGATCTTTGCACGCACAGCCATCAGCCGATCTCTTCCAGAATGGCCATCGCGGCGGCGGCCGGATCATCGGCACCGGTGATCGGGCGACCGATCACCATGCGGCTGGCCCCGGCCTGCATCGCCTCCGCCGGGGTCATGACACGCTTCTGATCGCCCAGCGCGGCACCGGAGGGGCGGATGCCCGGCGTCACCAGCAAGGGTTCCCCGCCCAGCGCGGCACGCAACGGTGCGATCTCCTTCGGGCTGCAGACCAGCCCGTCCGCGCCGTTGGCGATGGCAAGCCTGCCCAGCCGAACCACCTGCTCCTCCGCGCCACCGGTCACACCCGTGTCAGCCAGGTCGCTGTCGCTCATGCTGGTCAGCACCGTGACGGCCAGCAGTTTCGGGCGAGCCGCACCAAAGCCCTCCGCCGCCTGCCGCGCCGCAGCCACCATCGCCGCACCGCCGGAGGCGTGCAGGGTCAGGAAGGCCGGCGCCAGACTGCGTGCCAGGGAGGTCACGGCACCTGCCACCGTATTGGGAATGTCGTGCAGCTTCAGATCGATGAACAGCGGCAGCCGTTCCCGGATCGCTTCGGGCAACACGTCGTGGACGCCCTGGGGGCCGTTCGCCATGAAGAACTGCTTGCCCAGCTTGATGCCGCCCACCGCCCCGGCAAGCGTCAGGGCGAGGTCGCGCGCCGTCGCCACATCATCGGTGTCGATCGCCACGAAGATCGGGTTGCTGGAGACTGGATCAGACATGGGGGCGTTATAGTCGTCCTGAACGCCCGACAAAACAAAACTGTACCGAGACAGAGAGATTTTCGCTTTTGGGGTCCATGCCGCCACGCCAGATAGGAAGCAGCAACGAAACCAGCGGAGGAAATCATGGCCACGGCAACAGCATACGCACCACGCCCGACAGAAGCGGAACCGGTGGCATCGGTTCCGGCCGTGCGCGCGGACATCATCTACACGGTCACCGACGGACAGCGCCACAAGGCCTTCATCCCGCCGCAGGGCACCAATGCCGAGACCCGGCGCACCCACCCGGACCGGCCCGTGACCGTCAGCATCCGGGATGGACGCCCGGAGGCCGCGGATTTCCATCTCGACCGCTCCGGCTTCTCCTTTCGCACCGTGCCCGCGACCGAGATCGACTTCCATGATCCGGCCCAGGTGGAACGTGACTACTACCCGCAGCTCGAGGCATTGCTGAAGGCGGAGACCGGCGCCAGCCGTGTGCGGATATTCGATCATACCGTGCGCGTCACGGGCGGCGGCACGGACCAGGCGAATCCGACCCGCCTGCCGGTGCATCGTGCCCATGTGGACTACACGGAGAAGTCGGGACCGGCGCGGGTGCGCGACCTGATGGGCGATGCGGCAGAGGGCCTGCTGTCGCAGCGTGTGGCGGAGATCAATGTCTGGCGGCCGATCACCGGCCCGGTGCTGGCCTCCCCCCTCGCGGTGGCGGAAGCCGACAGCCTGCGACCGGAGCACCTGATTCCGACGGACCTGGTGTTCGAGGACCGGGTGGGCGAGATCTACGAGTTCGCGCATGATCCGGCGCACCGCTGGGTCTACTTCCCGGAGATGACACGGGACGAGGTCTTGCTGCTGAAGAGCTATGATTCCGCCACGGACGGACGCGCCCGCTTCACCCCGCACACCGCCTTCGCGCACCCTGACACGCCTGCAGATGCGCCGGCACGGCAGAGCATCGAGGTGCGGGCGTTCCTGTTCTTCGACTGATGCGGGGGCCGGTCACCAGGGGGCCGGACAGGGCCCGGCACCGTTGGCGCGGGGTCGACGGTGTCCCCGGCTCCGGGTGGTCGCGTTCAGGCCACGTCCCCAGTCAGGTCGTTCTCAGCCAGTTCGTTCTCAATCAGGCCGGTCATATCCGGCGTGTTTCGCAGATCAGCGGTCGGTACGCGGGATCCCGATGGCGGCACGGGCTTCGGTGAGCAGCTTGCGCTCCCGCCCCGTGTCGATGGAGATATGGGCCGTCATGCCGGCACGAAGCTGCGGGCGGTCCTGGTTCGGCAGCAGGCGCAGGCGCACCGGCACACGCTGGACGACCTTGACCCAGTTACCCGTCGCGTTCTGCGGCGGCAGGATGGAGAATTCGGCACCGGTCGCCGGGGCAATGCCCTGCACGGTCGCCTTCCAGGTCACGCCGGGATAGGCATCGACCTCGATCTCCGCCTTCAGACCCTCATGCACATGCGTGAGCTGGGTTTCCTTCAGATTGGCCTCGATCCAGGTTTCCCGGTCATCGACCACGGCGAAGATCGGCTCGCCCTTCTCGACAAACTCGCCCGGCTCCAGATGGATCGCGGTAACGATCCCGTTCGCAGGCGCAATGATGCGGGTGTAGTCGAGCCAGAGCAGCGCCTGATCACGCGCGGCAGCGGCGGCCAGATAGAGCGGGTGCTTCTCCACGGGGCGGTTGATGTCGCCGCCGATGGAGATCAGTGCTTCCTTGACCCGTTCCTGCTGCGTCGCAACCCGGCGCTTGGCGGCTGAAAGGTCAGCGGCTGCTTCCTCATATTGGGCCGAGGCGGCAATGCCGCGCTTCGACAGGCTGCGGTAGCGTTCGGTCTGGCTTTCCAGATGGCTGATCCGGGCGCGGGTTTCTTCCAGTTCCGCCAGCGAGGCCCGGTAATCGGCCTTCAGGCTGGCCACCTGGCTGCGGGCGCGGGCCAGATCGGCCTCCGTCTCCGCCAGCCTGATCTCGTGCGAGCGGCTGTCGAGTTCGACGAGCACGTCGCCCGCGCGGACGCGCTGGTTCTCGGCCACATGGACCGCGGAAACCCGGCCATCCAGATCGCTTGAAACGGCGAACTTGGCGGACTTGACGTAGGCATTCTCCGACGTGATGTAGCGCCCGCCGAGCGCGTAGCCGAAGCCCACCCCGGCAATGACCAGCACCGGAATAACGAACAGCAGCACGAAACGGCGCATCAACCGCTTTCGCGGGCGCACCGGCTGGGACACCGCCAGACCGCCATCAGCACTCGCGGAGCCAACTTCCTGACCCAGAGCATCGGCGGTGGAGAGTTCCTTGCGTGTGTCGGACAAAACGAACCTCACAACAATTAAGGTATCGCAGCTTAACTTGTCGGCAGGCTACCCACCAGTATCGTTCCTGCATGGCTCCTCTTCGCCAGAGCATGAACCGTTTCTCAATCTCCCGCCCGTTACTGCTGTCCCGACCTGCCGGATCAGCCGTCCGGCCCGCCCCCCGCCGCCGCGTCGATCTCTGCGGCACCGGCACGAATGCGGGGAATGAGCTCGCGACCGTAGGCCGTCACATCGCCCAGCGGATCGAACCCGCGCAGCAGGAAACCACCGATCCCCAGCCTGTAGTATTCCAGCAGTGCGTCCGCGACCTGTTCCGCCGTACCGACCAGACAGGTGGTATTGCCCTGCGCGCCATAGGCCTTTGCCAGTGCCGTCCAGAGCCGCGCGTCATGCACATCGCCGCGCGCGGCGGCCTCCAGGATGCGACGGCCCGATTCATCGGACGCAGCGCGACCCGCGTGCTGACCCAGCTCCGCGTTCACCTGGGCCAGGATGTCATCCGCTTTCTGCCAGGCCTCCGCTTCGGTCTCCCCCAGGATCGGGCGGATGGACATGTTGAACTGCGGGGTGCGCCCGAAGACGGCCGCACGCTTGCGGAAGTCCGCCATGCGCTCCGCCGTGTCCGCCAGCGGCTCGCCGAAGATGGCAAAGACATCGCAATGCTCCGCCCCCATCGCCAGTGCGCCCTCCGACGATCCGCCAAAGAACAGCGGCGGATAGGGCTGCTGCAACGGCTGAACGTCACTCCGCACCCCCTCGAACGCATAGAACTCTCCCCTGTGGTCGAAGGGGCCGGGTTCGGTCCAGACGCGCCGCATGACCGAGAGGTACTCCGCGGCGCGGCGATAACGGATGTCCTTCGGCTGGAAGTCACCGTCCATGCGCTGTTCGGCATCGCTGACACCGGCAATGATGTGCACCGCGATCCGGCCCTGATGCAGATTGTCGAAGGTGGCGATCTTGCGCGCCGCCAGCGTCGGTTCGATGAAGCCGGGCCGGTGCGCGATCAGATAGCCCAGCCGTTCCGTGTGGGCCGCCGCGAAGGACGCGACCTGAAACCCCTCCGCCGACTGGGAGGTATAGCCCACCAGCACCAGGTCATAGTCCGCCGCCTCATGCGCCTGCGCGAAGGTCTTCAGGAACGCCGGCGAAATGCCACCGGTGATGATGTGCACCGTCGCATCCGTGGCTGGCGGTGCCACGCCGATCATGCCGACAATTCGTACTGGAATGGCTCGATCCTCCCGCGCCGGAGCGGACCCGAAGGCCTGGTCCGGGATTTCCCCAGGTGCGTTTCCGGGAACGACAATGCGGCCAGTCAGGCTGAAGGGCAAGCCGACGCGGCTCATGACAGACGCTCTGCCGGGTGCAGTTTTTTCTGTCTTCGGGATCAAACTGACGCTAAAGAAAATCGCATGAGCACGTTCATGGAACAGCGACGACGCGGCGGCTGACGTATCGGGTGGGCACCTGATGCGTGGTTCAGCAGCTTGCCCGCCCTATTGCAGCCACCAGATCGAAGTCGCCCCACAATGTTCCGGATTTCCCACATGGACGCAGAAAGTGCGTCCCGGTTTCCCGCCATCCTCGATGTCTGTTTCGGTCCCGACCGGACCGCCAAGATCGCCTATCGCTTTCGCGATGGCGTGCCGCCCTGCGACCGTTTCGGCATGGCGGCCCATGCGGAGGAGGGCATGATCGGCGGCATCCAGTACTGGCCCTGCCGCGTCGAGGGTGTCACCGCACGCCTGCTCGGACCCGTTGCCGTGCTGCCGGCCTGGCGGGGGCGCGGCGCAGCGCGGGCGCTGGTGAACCAGAGCATGGACCTGGTGGCGGAGGCCGGTATCGATCTGGTGGTGCTGGTCGGCGATGCCGCATTGTACCGGCAGTACGGGTTCTATCCCGCCTCCGCCCAGAGCCTGTTCATCGCCGACGAGAACCCGGAACGGGTGCAGATCCGCCCTCTCACCCCCGCCGGTGCCGCCGCCGCCGGGGAGGTCCGCACGGCAAGCAAGGTCCTCGCCTGACCTCAGCCCCTGTTAGGTTTGACCCCCAGTTCATCCAGCCGCTCCCGAAAGCTCAGCAGGTCCTGCCAGGCCTGGCGCTTCAGTTGCGGCTGGCGCAGCAGATAGGCCGGATGGAACATGGGCAGCGCAGGGATCGGACCGTTCGCCGCCGGATAGTCCCGCCAT
Organism: uncultured Kordiimonadales bacterium; assembly: GCA_963976775.1. GTDB lineage: Bacteria > Pseudomonadota > Alphaproteobacteria > Minwuiales > Minwuiaceae > Minwuia. The sequence continues at coordinate 9,080 of CAXBNO010000003.1, read as the reverse complement.
CGCCCCCTCTCCCGCGTGATGCGGGCGTCGAAGTCGAACAGGGCGCCGAGGGCCGAACCGCCGACCAGCAGCAGCGCCTTCGGCGCCACCAGTTCGATGTGACGCACCAGAAACGGCAGCATCGCGGTGACCTCCGCCGGGGTCGGCTTGCGGTTGCCGGGTGGGCGCCAGAGCACGGTGTTGGTGATGTAGACCGATTGCCGGTCCAGCCCGATGGTCGCCAGCATCCGGTCCAGCAGCTTCCCTGATTCCCCGACGAAGGGACGTCCCAGCCGGTCCTCGTCACGACCCGGTGCCTCCCCGATCAGCATGATGTCGGCCTGGGGATTGCCGTCCGCGAAGACAAGCTGCGTCGCCGTTTCACGGATCGCCAGGCCCTGGAACCCCTCCAGCGCGGCACGCAGGGCGTCCAGGTCCGCACACCGGGCTGCCAGTTGCTGTGCGGTGATCGCGGCCTGACGTTCCGATATCACCTCCGGCGATTCCGGGCGGGCGACAGCAGGTCGGGACTGCGGCAGCGGCTCACGGGCAGCAGGGGCCGGTGTGGTCGGCTTCGCGCGCGCAGGTTCAGCAGGCGCGGCGGCAGGCTCGGGCGGCGGTTTCAGCCGATCGGTCGGCTCCGCCCCGATCACGACGTCCAGCCCGGCGTCCACCAGAAAGGCGAGCGCCGCCAGATCGGCGTGGAACTGACTTGTGGTATCGGTCATTCATTGAATATACCCCGGATTGACCGTTGCTTGAATTTGTTGTGTTCAAGGCTAGGCTGATCCGTGATGCGTGGGCTGGCGTATGGCGAACAGGGTCCGCGGTCACGGGTCGATCGGGGTCGGCGGCGTCCGGCACAGGTGCAAGGGGAGTCTCTCAATGGAACGCGAGTATATGGAGTACGACGTTGTGGTCGTCGGCGGTGGTCCGTCCGGCCTGTCGTCGGCAATCCGGCTGAAGCAGCTCGCGGAGAAGGCCGGCACGGAGGTCAATGTCTGCGTGCTGGAGAAGGGTTCCGAGATCGGTGCCCATATCCTGTCCGGGGCGGTGATGGACCCGCGCGCCATGAACGAGCTGTTCCCCGACTGGAAGGAACGCGGCGCGCCGCTGAACGTCCCCGTGACGGGCGAGAAATTCTGGATGCTGACGGAGCCGAGCCACATCTCCGTCCCCGCAAAGCTGCTGCCGCCGCCGATGCAGAACCACGGCAACTATATCGTCAGCCTGGGCAATGTCTGCCGCTGGCTGGGCGAGCAGGCGGAGGCGCTGGGCGTCGAGATCTATCCCGGCTTTGCCGCCGCCGAGGTGCTGTACCACGAGGATGGTTCCGTGAAGGGTGTCGCCACCGGTGACATGGGCGTCTCCCGCACCGGGGAGCAGAAGGACAGCTACACACCGGGCATCGAGCTGCATGCGAAATACACCTTCTTCGCCGAGGGCTGCCGTGGCTCCCTCACCAAGACGCTGATGGAGCGGTTCAACCTGCAGGAAAGCTGCGAGCCGCAGACCTATGGCATCGGCATCAAGGAACTCTGGGAGATCCGCCCGGAGATGCATCAGGAAGGTCTGGTGCTCCACACCGCTGGCTGGCCGCTGGACAAGGGCACCTACGGCGGGTCGTTCCTCTATCACCTCGAGGACAATCAGGTCGCGGTCGGCTACGTCATCGGACTGGATTACAGGAACCCCTACCTGTCGCCATTCGACGAGTTCCAGCGCTACAAGAACCATCCCGACATCCGTCCGTTCTTCGAGGGCGGCAAGCGCATTTCCTATGGCGCGCGTGCGCTTAACGAGGGTGGGCTGCAGTGTGTGCCGGACCTGGCGTTCCCCGGCGGCGCACTGATCGGCTGTGCCGCAGGCTTCATGAACGTGCCGAAGATCAAGGGCAGCCACAACGCGATCAAGACCGGCATGATGGCCGCCGATGCCGCCTATGACGCGCTGATGGCCGCCGGTGAGGAGGGCGAGGCCGAGAAGGTGCTGAGCGCCTATCCGGAAGCCTACGAGAACAGCTGGGTGCACAAGGAACTGTATCAGGCGCGCAACGTGCGCCCGTCCTTTGCCAAGTGGGGCCTGATCGGTGGCACGCTCTACACGGGCATCGAGCAGATGCTGTTCCGGGGCAATGTCCCCTGGACGTTCAAGCACGGCCACAAGGACAATGAGTCCCTGGTGAAGAAGGATCAGGCGAAGCCCATCGACTATCCGAAACCGGATGGGGAGGTTTCCTTCGACAAGCTGTCGTCGGTGTTCCTGTCCAGCACGAACCACGAGGAAGACCAGCCGATCCACCTGACGCTGAAGGACGCCAGCGTTCCGGTGCAGCACAATCTCGCCTACTACGACGCGCCGGAGCAGCGCTACTGCCCTGCGGGCGTCTACGAGATCATGCGAGACGACGACGGGTCGAACCCGCGCCTGCAGATCAACGCCCAGAACTGCGTCCACTGCAAGACCTGCGATATCAAGGACGTGACGCAGAACATCAACTGGGTCACACCGGAAGGCGGCGGCGGCCCGAATTACCCCAACATGTGATCCATCGGCATGTGATCAGACACCAGGACTCCGGTGATCAGTCCTCCCTGGCCCGCGCCAGGCGCAGCAGGGCATTGGCGGGCGGTGTCAGGCCGGAAACTTCCGTGATCAGTTTCGCCAGCATCGCCCGCGGAAAGTCGTTGAAACCAAGCGTCGGCAGGACGAACGCACCGTTGCCGCCTGCCACCTCGGTCTCGAAATAGCGCACCAGTTCCTCGCGGTCCTCATGTTCCTTGCGGTCCTGCAGGATCGGCAGGCCATTGATCACGATACCGCGGAGCACCACCAGATCCCGCGCCGCCGCCGCCTTCACTCCCTGGTTGGAGGGGTCGTCGCCCGACAGGTCGATGATGCGCCTGCGCCCCTCGAAGCGGTTGCTGTCGATCTCGTCCGCGCCCCGCAGCAGCGCCGTGCCGATGGCAGTGAAACTCAACCCTTCATCCGTAATCAGGGTCCAGGGCACGGCCATGATCTGATTCTCCGGCCCGGCCCAGAACATGACGGCCACGGCGGCCCGCCCCGTCGGCAGGTTGCGGATGGCGGAGATCAGGCGTGCATTGCGGAAAGCCGCCGCCAGTCCGGTGATCTGAGAGGCATGTTCCTCCACCGTCACGCTGTGCGAGACATCGAGCGCCAGCAGCAGTTCCAGATCAACCGGCTGCCGCTCCTGCGCCGAAGCGGGCCAGGAGAAGGGCAGTATCAGGATACAGAAAATCATGGAAAATCGCCGCGCCACGCATCAATCCTCCCCCTACGTCACCGACATTGTTGCAAATGTTTCATCACTGTTGGAAACTTGACGCATTCAAAGAGCGGCACGCAATGCAAAAACAAACGCCGCCTGGGAGGAGATGACCATGTTGAAACGCGTACTCTGTGCGGCGGTGATTGCTGGCATGCCGGTATTCGCCGGGGCGCAGACCATTGACGATCTCAAGAACGATGCAGCAACGACCGACGATGTGCTGACGCTTGGCATGGGCTGGGGCCAGACCCGTTACAGCCCGCTGGAGCAGATCAATTCGGCGAACGTCGGACGCCTGGTTCCGGTCTGGAACTACAGCCTGGGTGACAACCGTGGTCAGGAGGCACAGCCGATCGTCCACAATGGCGTCATGTACGTCACCACCCATGACGCGACACACGCCATCGACGTGAAGACCGGCAAGAATCTCTGGGTCAACAAGATCGAGTATCCGCCGGAGACACCGCGCATCGTCTGCTGCGGCATTGTCAATCGCGGCGCCGCCGTGCTGGATGGCCGCCTGTTCCGCGTGACGCTGGACGGCAATGTCATCGCGATCAGCATGGAGACCGGTGAGGAATTGTGGCGCTCCGCCGCCGCCTCCATCGATGACGGCTATTCCATGACCCTGGCACCGCTGGTGACCCCGGCTGCCGTGATCACCGGTGTTTCAGGCGGCGAATACGGCACCCGTGGCTTCATTGATGGCTGGGATCCGGCAACCGGTCGCCACCTGTGGCGCAAGTACGTGATTCCCGGGCCGGGCGAGAAGGGCAACGAGACCTGGCCGGGTGACACCTGGAAGCACGGTGGCGCACCGACCTGGATCACCGGTTCCTACGATCCGGAACTGAATCTGGTCTACTGGGGCACGGGCAATGGCGGTCCCTGGAACGCCGAGTTCCGCAAGGGCGACAACCTCTACATCACCTCTACCCTGGCCATGCGCCCGGAAACCGGTGAGATCGTCTGGCACTACCAGTACTCGCCGAACGACCCCTACGACTATGACGAGGTCGGCGAGAACATCCTCACCGACATGATGGTCGACGGCAAGAACCGGAAGGTCATGATCCATATCGGGCGCAACGGTTTCCTGTATGTGCTGGATCGCACCAACGGCGAACTGCTGCGCGCCAACCAGTACGTGAAGCATCTCAACTGGGCCGACGGTATCGACATGGCAACGGGCCGGCCGATCGATTCGGAGATCACCAAGAAGATGCGCTCGGGCGAGGAAATCGTCGTCTGGCCTGGTGCCTTCGGCGGCAAGAACTGGTTCCCGGCCTCCTTCAGCCCGAAGACCGGTCTGGTCTATTCCAACACGCTGGAAATCGGCATGGGCTACAAGCCTGTCGAGCCGAAACTGGTTAAGGGCACCTTCTACGTCGGCATCGACCTCTCCAAGGCGCTGTTCTACGTCAAGGAGGGCGAGAAGCACTCCTACCTGCGTGGCATGGATCCGCTGACCGGCGAGACCAAGTGGGAAGTCGGCTTCGATGTTGCCAACTGGAGCGGCACCATGGCGACCGGCGGTGGTCTTGTCTTCACGGGCGCGCAGACCGGCGAGTTCATGGCCTTCGACGCCGGCAACGGCGACAAGCTGTGGCAGTTCCAGACGGGCTCCGGGATCATCGGTCAGCCGGTGACCTACACGATCGATGGCGTGCAGTACGTCACGGTCGCCTCCGGCATCGGTGGTGCCTACCGGAACTACTTCCCGCTGCTGGGCGGCGTAAATGCCCCCGAAGTGGTGGAAGAGCTGACCAAGGTGCAGCCGGGTGGATCCTTCTGGACCTTCGCGTTGCTGAAGTAAGCGTCCCCTGCGGACGTTCGAGGGGGTCGCCTGCACACCGGGCGGCCCCTTCTGCTTCTCTGGCTTGCAAGAACGAACCTACTGGAGAAATCGGACAATGCGTGCTCGATGGATCAGACTGCTCGGCATCGGCGCGACGATGCTCGCGATCACGGCATTACCGCTGTCAGCCCAGGGCGCTGGCTCGGCGGAGACCGGCAAGGAACTCTACAACACCTATTGCGTCATCTGCCACGGACCCAACATGGTCAATTCCGGCGCCCGCGCCTTTGACCTGCGCAAGTTTCCGCTCGGTGCCCGGGCGCGCTTCATCAGGTCGGTGAAGGATGGCAAGAAGGGGCAGAACGAGATGCCGGCCTGGGGCGACATCCTGACGGCGGAGGAGATCAGCCACCTGTGGGCCTACACCAAGACCCGGGGGAAGATGTGATGCGCCTGTACCTGAACAACTGTCTTGCCGGACTTGCGGCAACCGCTGCAGCGCTGATGCTGATATCGGCGGTCCAGGCCCAGCCTGCCCCGCTGACCATATGTCTGGAGGAAGACTCGCCCCCCCTGTCATTCAGTTTTGGTCCCCGCAAGGGCGGCTTCGACCATGGCGTGGCGGAGGAGATCGCGAAACGCATGGGCCGCCCCCTGAAGGTTCAGTGGTTCGAGTCCGAGAATGACGAGGAAGCGGTGCCGGTGTGGGAGGCCAATGCCCTGCTCAGCGACGGGCTCTGTGACCTGATCGCGGGCTATCCCCTGCTCGGCTCCACCCTCGGCAAGCCGGAAACCGACAAGGGCGCCGTCCCGGAGTATGAGGGCATGAAACGCTCCGAACGCGGCCGACTGGTGAAGCTCGGCGTGCTCAGCGCGACGCAGCCCTACTATCGCACAGGCTATGGCCTCATTGTCGGCCCGGTTGCAGAGGGCCGCCCCATCGACCGGCTCGCCGACCTGAAGGGTCTGCGGCTGGGCGCGGAGGTCGGGACAATGGCCAGCGTGCTGCTGTTCCGGAACGCGGGCGGTGTACTGGTTGATGATATCTCCAATGTCTCGGAGACCAAGGACCTGCTGCCGCGCACGGCGGCAGGTGAGTTCGATGCCGTGCTGATCGAACTGCACAAGTTCGACAACTTCAGGCGGCGCAACACGGACACTCCCCTGCGCTGGAGCGGTTACATACATCCCTTCGGCGTCAACATGGGCCTGGCGGTGCTGGAACGCCATGGCGCCCTGCGCGAACAGGTGAATGTGATTCTGGACGCGATGGAGGCGGATGGTACGCTGGATGCGCTGGCGGAACGCTGGCAGATGACGCGCATACCCCCGGCGGCGCCGTGGGTGCTTGAGCGTCTGACTCCCGGAATGCTCAACGCAGGATAATCCATGTCCCGGCCTTCGCCACGGCCCCTGGTTCTGTTGCCCGCCCTGATCGCTGGCCTGTCCGTCGTGGTGATGGCCTTCATGGCCGAGGCGCAGGAAGACCCGCTGAAATGGCTGCCGCCAGGATCGCGGATCGAGGCCACGCTGTCCGAATATCCGGCACGGGCCGTGATTTCGGAGCAGCGCGGTGGCAGGGCCGGCCATCTGGCGCGTCTCGGGGAACTGGTGTTTCGCAGCCCGCTGACGCTGGGGCGCGACGCCGCCCGGCGCGGCCTGTCCTGCGATGCCTGCCATACCAATGGCGCCGCCAATACGGCCTTCATGATCCCCGGTGCCTCCGACCGGCCGGGCAACATCGACCTGACCCACCTGGAGTTCCATTTCCGCGAGGATGACGGTCTCGCCAATCCGGTCAACATCCCCAGCCTGCGCGGCGTGCGCTGGACCGCGCCCTATGGTCATGACGGGCGGTTCCCGACCCTGCGCGCCTTCAGCCACAATGTCATCACGCGGGAATTCGGCGGACCACCGCTGGAGGACTGGCTGATGGATGCGCTGGTGGCCTGGCAGATGGAGTTCGGTTTCACCGACCGGGACCCTGCGCGATCGACCAGCGATGCCTATCGCGCGAACTGCCTGTCCTGTCATGGCGACAGCACGGCTCTGCCCGGCACCAGGGTCCACGACATCGGGACAGGACGTCTGGTACAGGCCCCGCCGCTGTTCGGCCTGGCCGAAAGCGCGCCATACCTGCACGACGGTTCCGCCGCGACGATCCGGGACGCGGTGCGCGCCCACGATGGTCTGGACCTGACCGGGGAAGACATGGCGGCAGTGATACGCGACGCCGGGCAACTTGGTACCGTGACCCGGCGCTTCGATCAGGAGACGCTGACCGGCGACCCTCGGCGTCTGGACGGGTTTCTGGACCTGGTGAACCAGCAACTGCTGGACGAGGATGGCGTCAGGGCGGACCGGATCGGCGACATGGTGGCGATGGAGATCGGCCACATCTACCGGCGCTTCGATCCGGCGGCGGCGGATGCGCGGGCCCTTGTCCGACAGTGGGCGAAGACGCTCGCAGCGGTGATGCGGACGGGCCTGGAGCAGGATTACCCCGGCGCGCGCGAACAACTGGCCGCTCTGAAGGTCTTGATCGCCGGTGACCTGCCGCGTCTGCAGGAACATGCGCAGACATCGCTCTACGCCAGCGCGGCAGCAGACATGGGGAAGGGGACAGACCAGTGAAGTTCTACGACTATTTCCGTTCGTCCGCAGCCTATCGCGTGCGCATCGTCATGAACCTGAAGGGCGTGGAGGCGGAGCGGATCTTCGTCAACCTGTTCAAGGGGGAGCAACGCGCGGAGTCCTTTCGGGAGATCAGTCCCTCCGGCCTGGTTCCGGTGCTGGAGCATGACGGCAACCGTATCTTCCAGTCACTGGCGATCATCGACTACCTGGATGCGCTGTATCCGGAACCGCCGATGGTGCCATCCGACGCCGCCGGGCGGGCGCGGGTGCTGGGAATTGCACTGGCGATCTCCGCCGACATCCACCCCCTCACCAACCTGCGGGTCCTGAACCGGGTCGAGCACGAGGTCGGCGGCGGCAAGGCGGGCCGCGCCGCATGGATCGCCCACTGGGTCCACGACGGGCTCGCGGCCCTGGAGGCGCGGCTGTCAACGGAGAAGCAGACAGGCACCTTCTGTCACGGGGATGCGCCGGGTATCGCCGATACCTGCCTGGTGCCGCAGATATTCTTCGCGCGGCGCTTCGACCTGGACCTGACAGCCTACCCGACACTCGTCCGCATCGATGCCGCCTGCAACGAACTGCCCGCCTTCGCCGACGCCCACCCGATGAAACAGCCCGACGCGGCATAAGGGTCAAAGAACTTCAAACAGGATTACGTCCTTGCTGCCCCCCTTGCGGGGGAAGTGGCCGCGCAGCGGTCGAAGGGGGGTGGAGCCGCAGGCTACTGCATAGTGATGCAACCGCAGTTCGGCTTCGCCGACTCACCCCCATCCCGGCCTTCCCCCGTAGAGGGGGAAGGAGAGTTGCGCCGACTTCGATACGGTCGCGATCAGCCCTTGGCGTCGCGGGCCTTTGCGATCAACGACAGCATCTGCTCCGTGCTGATCGCACCGGGGATGACCTGATCACCGATGATGAAACCGGGCGTGCCGGTGATCTTCAGGGTGCGTGCCAGCGTGTAGTTCCGGCTGATTGCAGCATCGACGTCCGGGCTTTGCATGTCGGCCTTCAGGGCGGCGGCATCCAGTCCGAGATCGCGCGCGACGGCGAGGATCCTGTCTTCCGTATAGCTGCCGCGTTCCTGCATCAGGGCAACATGCATGTCGTAGTAACGGTCCTGCTTCGCGGCCGCCAGCGCCCCCCGGGCGGCCAGGACGGAGTCCTCGCCCAGGATCGGAAACTCCTTGAACACCAGACGGACATTGCCGTCCTTGTGAATGGCCTCCATCAGCGACGGGAAAGCCCGCTTGCAGTAACCGCAGCGGTAGTCGAAGAACTCCACCACCGTCACGTCACCGTCCGGGTTGCCGGCCACGAAGCGCCCGGTCGGGTCGTCGAGCTGGGTCATGTGTGCGGCGATCATGGCACTGG
>CAXBNO010000002.1:0-24166 GCA_963976775.1 uncultured Kordiimonadales bacterium | reverse complement strand
TGGCGGAGGGTGTCCGCAAGCAGCGGGCGGCCCTGATGACCGGCTGTGCCCAGCAGGTGCTGAACCCGGCGATCAACGAAGCCTCCATCCGCCTGCTGACCCGGTTGGGCTGCGAGGTCGTGGTGGCACGCGGCGCCGGCTGCTGCGGGGCGCTGACGCATCACATGGGGCATGAGGAATCGGCCTTCGCCTCGGCACGCGCCAATATCCGTGCCTGGACACGGGAGATCGAGGGCGATGGCCTGGATGCCATCGTCATCAACGCCTCGGGCTGCGGCACCACCGTGAAGGACTATGGCTTCATGCTGCGCAACGAACCGGATTGCGCAGCACAGGCAAAGGCGGTTTCCGACCTGACCGTCGACATCACGGAACTGCTCGCCCGGATCGGCCTGCCGGAGGGACTGGTTGCGCCGGAAGACCTGAATGTGACCTATCATTCCGCCTGTTCGCTGCGGCATGGCCAGCGGGTTCTGGATCCGCCGAAGGATCTGCTGCGCGCCGCCGGGTTCCGGGTCAGCGAACCTGCCGAGCCACACCTCTGCTGCGGCTCCGCCGGTACCTACAACATCATGCAGCCGGAAATCGCGGAGACGCTGAAGCACCGCAAGCTGGCCAACATCGCCCGCACGAAGCCCGACGTGATCGCCGCCGGGAACATCGGCTGCATGACGCAGCTTGGTGGCGGCACCGATGTGCCGGTGGTTCATACGGCGGAACTGCTGGACTGGGCCACGGGCGGGCCGAAGCCTGCGGCGCTGGAGAAGGCTGACACCGCCTGAAACCGTCGCCTCAGGCGGAGCCCATCTCGGCCAGGGTCAGGCTGTAGACATCCGTGGCTTCCCTGCCGAAGCAACAGAAGGTGATGCGCGCCGGTGCATGCTTCACCTTGCGGAATTCCAGCACGGTCCCGACCGCGATCTGCGCCGCCTTGCGCAGCGGATAGCCATAGACCCCGGTGGAAATCGCCGGAAAGGCGATGGAGCGGAAGCGGCGCGATACCGCCAGTTCCATGCAGCGCTGATAGCACAGGCCCAGCAGTTCCGGCTCCCCTGCCGCACCGCCCTGCCAGACGGGACCGACCGTGTGCATGATGTGGCGCGCCGGCAGCCGGAAGCCGTCCGTCAGGCGCACCTGTCCGGTGGGACAGCCACCGATCACGCGGCAGGCATCCAGCAGTTCCGGCCCGGCGGCAGCATGGATCGCACCATCGACGCCGCCGCCGCCCAGCAGGGTCTCGTTGGCGGCATTCACCACGGCATCGACATGCAGCCGGGTAATGTCGCTGTCGACCACCTCCAGCCGCATGATCCGGTTGCCTCCGCGTCGGTCAGGCGCTTTCGTCAGGGTGCATCAGCCGGTGCAGCGGCGCGATGAAATAACGGACATAGGCATCATCGACGTTCGCCTGGCTGCGGCTGCGCCACGCCTTCAGCGCCTTGTCGTAGGTCGGGTAGATTCCGGCAACATCGACCTTGTCCGGGTCCGCGAGCACGTTTTCACGCGGGTCCAGCAGGGTGCCGCCGAATACGAGATAGAGATCCTGTCGGCTCATTGGCCTTGTCCTCCGAAGCTGGCCTGGTTCCGTCAGCCCGTTGCGCGTGTTCTTCCCTGCGCCATGGTTAGGCGCGACAGGCGCACCATGCAACCGAAACCAAGGTGCAGGCCGCTACAGCCGTCAGGCCCCCGCCCCGTCAAGATGCTTCGCGAACAGGTCCAGGGTCCGCTTCAGTGCCGTTGCGGCGTGGGACGGGTGGTGGTCCGCCCTGTGATCGCAGTTGAAGCCGTGCCCGGCACCCTTGTAGACGAAGACTTCCACCTCCGGATGAGCGGCGCGGATCGCCTCCACATCATCCAGCGGGATCGACTTGTCCAGTTCACCGAAGTGCAGCATGGTCGCGGCACCCGGCTGCTCCGCGATATGCGGCATGATCTGGCCGCCGTAATAGCCACTGGCGGCGCTCAGCCGCGGGGCCAGGCGACAGGCGGAAACGAAGGTCAGCGTCCCGCCCCAGCAGTATCCGACCATGCCCACCTTGCCCGACTTGCCTGCTTCATCAACTGTCGCGGACAGGTCCAGCATCACCTTGTCCAGGTCACAGGCCGCGCGCCAGTCCCGGCCCCTGGCGATGTCATCGGGGGTGTAGCCGCACTCGAGACCCGGCTCGACCCGGTCATAGATAGCCGGGGCCAGTGCCAGATAGCCCGCCTCCGCATAGCCATCGGCGACATTGCGGATGTGCGGATTGACGCCGAATATCTCCTGCACCACCACGACCGCGCCTCTCGGCTTGCCCTCCGGTGCAGCACGATAGACGTCGAAGGCATGGCCATCCTCAGCCGTCAGTTTCATCCAGTCGCCCATGTTCGTTCCCCCCAGGTCTGTTCCAGGAATTTCTCGGCTTTCCCGTTGGTGCCAGCCTCATGCAGGACCGGCTTCGCGTTTGCGGATGATACCGATCAGACGCGCATCCATCACCACCTCATCCTTCTGGTTGATCACTTCAGCCAGGAAGACGGCGGAGCCACGGTCCGGACGGGACCGCGACGGCGTCTTCTCCACGCAGGTGCTGCGCACCCGCAGGGTATCGCCGGGACGCACCGGTTTCAGCCAGCGCAGGTCGTCGAAGCCGGGCGAGCCCATGGAGCCGCCGTCATCGCCGCCGCGCGACAGCACCTGCAGACGCATCAGGATGCCCGCCGTGTGCCAGCCGGAGGCGCAGAGACCGCGGAACACGCTCTGCTTCGCGGCTTCCTCGTCCATGTGAAAGGGCTGGGGATCGAATTCCGTCGCGAACTCGATGATCTCCTGCTTCGTCAGGGTGTAGCTGTCCGTCTCCGAGACCTGACCAACCTCGATATCCTCGAACCAGCGGCTCATGCCGATGCTCCTTCCTGCCCGTCACCACGCCGCCCGATCATGAACACGTTCTCCATGCGCAGCACGTCGGTACCGTCAGCCGTGCGCAGGAAATGGCGCACGCTGCAGAAGCCGATGTCGTTGCGGCTCTTCGGCAGATACCTGTCCAGCAGTTCGGTGTGCAGCGAAAGCTGCATGCCCGGCGTCACGGGCCGCAACCAGCGGCAGAGCTTCACCCCCGGCGCGCCCTGGCTGTCCAGTTCCGCCAGCATGCCCTTGACCATCAGCCGCATGGCGATGGAGGCCGAATGCCAGCCGGAGGCGGTCAGGGTGCCGAAGGGGCCATCCTTCGCCGCCTCCGCATCCAGATGGAAATATTGCGGATCGAACTTGTTGGCGAAGCGCAGTACCGCTTCCTCCGTCACTTCATGCGGTCCCGCGACGAAGCTCTCCCCCACAACCATGTCTTCCCAGTATCGCATCGGCTCCCCACCATCATTGCGTTGCCTGTCCAGCGCGGTCACAGTTACACGAAATCCACAACAGGGGGACCGGCGATGAGCGGTGGGTACGTATTTCAGGTGAGCATGGATGTGGCACCGGAGAAGGAAGACCTGTTCAACGAGGTCTATGACACGGAACATGTGCCCCTGCTGCTGAAGGTGCCGGGCGTGCGCAAGGTGACACGCATGAAGGCGCAGGATTTCAGGGTCAGTATCGGCGGTGAGCTGAAGGATGTGGCCGTCGAGGCCCCGACATGGACCGCCCTGTACGAGATCGACTCACCCGACGTGCTGGCCAGCGATGCCTGGGCCGAAGCGGTTGAACAGGGCCGCTGGCCCGGCGAGGTGCGCCCGCACACGTTCGAGCGGCATCACAAGCTGTTCAGGAAACTGTAGCAGGGTTCATGCGCTGACCGTTCCTCCCCTATTCCTCTCCCGACCACCCACGGGATTATCCTTATGGGTGGTCGGGAGGGGGAGAGGGGAGGAACGGCCCAAAGACAAACCAGGAGAGGGCTGGCCGGGGGTCCGCAATGATCCAGAGAGCAAACTGGCTCAACGACCCGGTGCCTAACCCTGTCCGGTGAGCCGGAACAGGGCGGCCTGATAGGATGCGATCTGTTTCTGCAGGTGTGCCGGGGGCTGGGAGAGGGCGGCTGCCAGGCGGCGCTTGGCCAGCGGATCCTTTTCCTCTTCCTGCAGGAAGTCGAAGGCCTTCTCCACCTGCTGCAGGGTGAAGCCCAGGTGGTCACGGGCTTCCTCGGCACGTTCGCGACTCGACAGGTCGACGAAGCCGAAACCGAGCGCGAAGAAGCTCTTGTCGTCCTTCACTTCCTTGCCGAAGATCGAGCCTTCGCGCAGGCCCAGACCGGGCAACGCGTCGAAGCCTTCCGGCCCGCCGCCGATCTTCACTTCCCTGTCGCCCTTGGCCGTGATGCGCAGGAATTCGGAATCACCGTCCTTCTTGACCTCGGCGATACCGTCCTTGCCCAGGATGCGGTTCATCTGGAACGCGACCCAGCGAATGGAATCGTCCGCCTCGATCTCGATGCTGCGTTCCGGGCCATCGCCTATGGCCAGGGTGAAGGACATGCCGGGCCGAACGGCGCTGTTCGATGTCACGGTCAGTGAGCCCAGGTCGCCAATGTCGCCATGGCCGAGACCAAGCTTGGTCAGAACGGAGTCACCGCTTTCGTCGACCGTGATGCCATTCAGTTCCGCATGACCGTTGATGCCGCTGATGGTCGTGACCGACAGCGGCGCGCCGTTGGTGTCCAGACGGGCCAGAAAGCCGTCCTGGGAGCCGATCAGCGTGTTGCCCTGCAGGTCACCCTGGGTCTGGCCCACCAGATAGATCTCGCTGCCGGACAGGGCGAGGCCCTGTGCCTTGTCAGCGCCGGTGCTGCCGACATAGGCACCGAAGTCCATGGCACCGGTGGTCCCGTCGAAGCGCGCGACAAAGGCATCGCTGCTGCCCGAGTGGGTCAGCCGCCCATCGACACCCGCGCCCGTGAACGTCGCATCGGTCGTGTTGCCGGCAATGAAGATCTGGCCGGCATCATTGACCTCGATCGCCGCAGCACGCGTGGTCTCGCCCGCGTCGCCGATGGCCACGTCTAGGATCGGACCGGATGCGAGATCATTGACATCGAAAGTCTTCAGGAAGCCCTGCGAATTGTCCTGTCCGGCGACATGGATGACACCGTTCTTCACTGTCACGGCAGTCGCTATCTCGTCGCCCGCATCACCGAACTGGATCTGTTCCACCAGATTGCCGGTACTGACGGAAAGGCGGGAGATATAGGCATCCTGGCCGCCATTGTGGGTCTGCCCGCTGATCGGACCCGCCGTGGCACCAACGACGATCACGTCACCGGACACATCGTCGAACTCGACCGCGAAGGCGGAGTCCACGGCGGCTGGACCGGTGTTGCGGGTCCATTGCGCCTCGCCATCCGCATCGTAGAGCGTGACGAAACTGTTGATGCCGTTGTCGGGGGAGCCTTCGGTCAGCGGTGAATCGGCCTTGCCCGAAATGGCGATGGAGCCATCCGCCGCAACCGCCAGACCCAGCCCGTCGGCAGAATTCGACGCACCCACCAGCCGACGCCAGACCTCGTTGCCCGCCGCATCGTGACGGGTCAGGAACACGTCCTGCTCCCCGCCCACGACCTGCCCGCCGACATCGCCGGTGGTCGTGCCGAGGGTATAGACCTCGCCATTGGGGCCCAGCGCCGTGGCGCGGGCCGCCGACACACCGTCGGTCACTTCCTGCTTCACGTCGAACTTCTGCGTCGGCGTGGCGGCAATGTCCGTGAACTTGCGCAGCGATGCCTTGGCGAACTCGCCGTCGCCGGAGATGCCGCTGACATAGACCGCGGCCTCCGCGTCCACCGGGCTGAGATTGACGGTCTCCAGAATGGAGCGTTCGATCTTCATCCCGATGCGGCCATCGTCGTCGCGGTTGGTCCGGAACCGGGTGGTAACCTCGGCCGCCTCCAGCTGTTCGTTCACGTGATTGACGATGTTGGCGACCGTCTTCTCCGTCGCGCCCATGTCGTCCAGGTCGATGGCGATATCGATACTGGTATCGTCGCTCTTGACGATGTTGATGTTGAACCGCGCGCCGCTCTCCAGTCCCTCGACCACCTGATCGGTGGAGGAGAACTGCAGCCGCCCCTCGTAGACCGACTTGTCGCGGGGAATGCGCGCGTCGGTCTCCACCTTGGTGCTCAGGGGGCCATGCAGCACATTGACCTTGTTGAAGCTGCTGGCGTCCAGGAACGACTTCACTTCCGCTTCGTAGCGACCGAACTGCTTGTCGAGCTGCGGCAGCAGACGCTCCGCACGGCTGTCGCTGAGGGCGAAGTTCGCAAGCTCCTGCATCTTCTTCAGGCCCTTCCAGAGCCTGAACAGGTTCTCGCTGGTCTCGTTGCCGCCACTGGTCAGCACGTCGGGGTCATTGCGGCTGAACAGCGGCGAACGCGCCAGTTGCTCGCCAAGCCCGTCCGGCAGTGACAGCGACGACTCGGGGCGGTCCCAGGGGGCAATCACATCAGGACCGAAGGCGCTGCCGGTCGACTGGCGGGGCGCGGTGAAATTGGCGATCTGCTGCTGGCTCAGCCTGGCATTCATGGATCCCAGCAACAGGTCATTGCCGATGCTGATCGGCGTGAACGTCCGCGTGTTGCCGTTGTTGTTGAAGATGCCGACCATGGGGCGCGCCAGTTGAATCCGTTGTGAAGACAGACTTCCACCGGTCATTGAAACAGCCGCGGATTAACAGAACCTTAAGACCGGCGCTCAGCTCAACTGGTCGATCTGTTCCGTGGTCAGGGTTCCCGGCACGATGGTCACCGGGATACGCAGCGATCCGGCCAGTTCGCCGGCAAAGGCGCGCACCAGTGGACCGGGGTCCGATGAATCGGCAGACGCGCCGAGCACCAGGATACGCACGGACTCGTCCTCGGCGATCACACGGGAGACTTCCTCCCGCAGGCTGCCCTCGCGAATGATGAACTGGGGCATCATCCCGGTGTCACGCTGCACCTGGGCGGCAAGATCGGTCATCAGCGACTCGGCTTCCTGACGCGCTTCCTCCCGCATCAGTTCACCGACACCCATCCAGTGCTGGAAGTCCGGCGGTTCGGTCACGCGCAGCAGCATGACGCCGCCATTGTCCACCGAATGCGCCCGACGGGCAGCGAAACGCAGGGCCTTGCGGCACTCCGGCGTGTCATCGACAACGACCAGGAAATGGCGTGGCTTGTGCTCTGTATTCTCACTGCTCATCGGCGGAGACCCGGATGCATGTAGATGCTGCACTATTGTGAACGATCAGGTGAGTCTTTCAGAAATCCCTGACCAGCGCCAGCCCGGCGGAGCTTGTTGGCTGTCCCCGGCCTGCCCGCGCCGGATTCATACGCTGACCCCGGCCTTCCCTCTCCCCCTCCCAACCACCCATCAGGATAATCCCGTGGGTGGTCGGAGGGGGAGGGCAGGCCTGAGTCCACAAACAACTCAGACAGATCACTTCAGAAGGATACTGGAAATTTCCTTCAGCTTCGTCCGTGCCCGCAGCAGATAGAAGCCCTGGTTCAGCAGGTGGTTGGGTATCACCATCCCGTCGGGGGATCCGTTCTGGACAATCAGCGGGTTCAGGTTTGCCAGGCTGCGCATCACGCCCAGCATCTCTGCCCAGGGACGGGTCAGGTTCCGCTCCGCCAGCACGCCATCGAAGTCATAGCCGAGATCACGCAGGAACAGGTAGTAGGCGTAGCTCTTGCCCTTGATGCGGTAGAACTCGTCATCGACCTGAAAGTCGGGCAGGAAGCTGCCGCTGTTCTCCCGCACGTGGTCATCGATGGCCTGGCTGGCCGCCCCCAGATCGGTGGCAAAGCGTTCGATCGTGACCTGCAGGTTGTCCACCCGGCGGTCGAACACGGCGCTGCCGGCGGCGAGACGGGTGTTGTAGTTGCGCAGGTGGCGGATCGCGGCGCGATATTCGGACTCCGCCGGCGTCGTCGGCATCAGCGACACGGAAGGATTCCAGGTCCACTTGGTACCTGAAATGCTCAGCTTGCTGCGCGCTTCCTTCAGGTCCTCGTCTGCGGCGGATGAGCCGCGCACCCGTCCGAGCTGGTCCACCAGTTCGATGGTCAGTCGGTTGCTCGCCTCCAGCAGGCCGAGCTGGAAGTTCGGCATGTTGTCCAGCGCGGCGGAGGGCAGGAACCAGGGATCGTTCGGCGTCCACCAGTTCTGGTTCACCTCCCGATCCAGCAGTGCGGCGATGGTACCCACCACACGCGAGCCGCCGGAGGGCACGTCGGCGGGCTCCACCCGGTAGTCCACATCGTCGGAGATGGTCTGGATCATCAGGCTGCCGACCGGATAGTAGAGCGCGGCGAACAGCACGATGGCGATGCCCAGCGGCTTCCAGGTGCGGCGCACGATGCTGCGTCCGGCGCCGCCCTTCAGCTTCGGACGGTCCTCACCGACAATACGGTCCGCGGGGTCGTCACCAAGCTCTCGCATCAAATCCTGCCTCACTCGTCCGGAACATTGCCCGGCTGCAAACCACGGGCAAATCGCTGCCGTTCTGCGGCGCGCCTGTCATCGTTGCAGATGGGGTCAGCGCGCGCTACCGCAAGAAGCCGACAATGTCCTTCACCTGATTCAGGATCGGTCGGGCCAGCGCCTCCGCCCGTTCCGCGCCGTCCCGCAGGATGGCATCGACATGATCCGGCGCGGCCATCAGGCGCTGCATCTCCGCCCCGATCGGACCCATGCGGGCGACCGCCAGATCGGCGAGCTGCTGCTTGAAGGTACTGAACTGCTGCCCGGCAAACTCGGCCACGACCGCGTCCTTGCTGGTGTCGGACAGGGCGGCGTAGATGCCCATCAGGTTATCGGCTTCCGGTCGCTCGGCCAGCCCGTCCTTGCTCTCCGGCAGTGGCTCCGGATCGGTCTTGGCCTTGCGGATCTTGCGCGCGATGGTGTCGGCATCGTCGGTGACATTGATGCGCGAATTGTCCGACGGATCCGACTTCGACATCTTTGCCTTGCCGTCACGCAGGCTCATCACGCGGGTCGCGGCACCCAGGATCAGTGGCTCCGTGATCGGGAAGAACTCCTGCCCGAAGTCATGGTTGAACTTCTGTGCGATGTCGCGACAGAGCTCCAGATGCTGGCGCTGGTCATCGCCTACGGGCACATGCGTCGCGCGGTAGGTCAGGATGTCAGCGGCCATCAGGTTGGGATAGACGAACAGGCCGACAGAAGCATTTTCCTTGTGCTTGCCCGCCTTCTCCTTGAACTGGGTCATCCGGTTCAGCCAGCCCATCCGGGCGACACAGTTGAATATCCAGGCCAGTTCGGCGTGAGTGCCGACCTGGCTCTGGTTGAAGACGATGGAACGCGCCGGATCGATGCCCGCCGCCAGGTAGGCCGAGGCGACTTCCCGCGTCTGGGCCTTCAGTTCCGCCGGATCCTGCCAGAGCGTGATCGCATGCATGTCGACGACGCAGTAGATGCACTCGTAGTCGTCCTGCAGCGGGACGAAGTTGCGGATCGCCCCCAGGTAGTTGCCCAGATGAAGATTGCCGGTCGGCTGCACGCCGGAAAAGATGCGGCCCTTGCTCATGATCAGGTCTCGTTCAGAAACGGTTGCGGAGCGGGTGCTTTAGACCGTTTCAAGCGGACATGGCAACAGCGACGGGCGGATACGGTCCGGCCCGGTCCCCGGTCGCGTCAGTAGACCCGGCGTTTCGGGGCCCAGCGCTTGACCGGCTTGCCGCCCATGGTCATGCGCGGCACGTTCTCCGGCAGGCCTTCCTGCTCGGGGATCGGTTCGGGGATCGGCGTGTTCTCGATCACCTGTCCCGCCCTTGCCCGCGCCGCCTGTTCGGCCTGGGCCGGTTCGATCATCGACCGGCGATAGGCATCCGCCAGGGCCGGCAGGGGCAGGATGGCACCGGTCGCGGTCTGGCGCGCCTCCTCCATCACCCCGTCATGGGCAATGAAATTGTCCAGTTCATCGACACCCATGCCACCGAAGCGCCGCCAGACCAGGGTCAGGCAGGCTTCCGCCCGGGGTTCCAGATCCTTCGGCTTGGGCAGATCACCGGCATTCTCCAGGATGTCATAGAGGTTGGGGTCCTGCGGCCCCATCGCGCTGGCCACGAAGACACTCGGCATCAGCAGGCGGCAGCCGTTCACGGCAGCATAGAGCGCCTGCGCGATATAGAGCAGCATCTGCATCTTGCGCGGCGGGATGCGCTTGCCCGATTCCACCCCCTGCCCCTCGAACCAGGCAACGGCCAGCAGGCTGTTCTTCAGCGCGGGGGTGCGGAACTGTTCGAGTTCGTCAGACATGGCGGGGTGATGATCCATCCGGTGGGGGCAACCGGCGGCATCTTCACCCGGACATGCTTAACGCGGCCTTAAGGGCAGTCGGTCTGCCCCGATTCTCAATCGATCAGAGCCTGATGCACCAGCGCACGCAGTTCCTTGCGGATCGGGTAGTGGCTGGAGGGGACGAGCTGGGTCATGTACATCACCACCATGTCCTCCACCGGGTCGACCCAGAAGGCCGTGGAGGCCATGCCGCCCCAGCCATGATCGCCGACACTGCCCATGTTCTGGCTGATCGCCGGATTCAGGGTCACCGAGAAACCGAGTCCGAAACCGACGCCGGCGAAGGAGACTTCGGAGAACACCGGCTGTCCCATGCTGGCCAGGTCGCCGGGCAGATGGTTCGAAGCCATGAAGCCAACCGTGCGCGGACCCAGCAGCCGTTCCTCCCCGAAGCGGCCCTTGCAGCGCAGCATCTCGACGAATTTCAGGTAATCCACGGCGGTTGAAATCAGGCCGCCGCCGCCGGAGAAGGTCATGCCGTCGCGGCGCAGGAAAGCGCTCTGGTCCGGCTTCTCCAGCAGCTTCATGGAATTGTCCTCGTTCGGGGTGTAGAGCGCGGCGAAGCGGTCCACCTTGTCTTCCGGCACCCCGAAGCCGGTCTCCGACATGCCCAGCGGCTCGAAGATGCGGCTGGTCAGGAACGCGTCCAGGCTCTGGCCGGAAATGACCTCCACCAGGCGACCGACCACATCGGTGGACACACCGTAGTTCCAGCGGCTGCCTGGCTGGAAGGCCAGCGGGTACTTCGCCAGTTCCTTCACCATCGGGGCCAGTCCGCCGCCCCGCTTCGGACCGAAGTCGATCTTGCCCGCCGTATAGGCGTCGCCCAGCACACCGCCGTTGAAACCATAGGTGAAGCCGGAGGTATGGGTCAGCAGGTGATGTACCGTCAGCGGCTCCCGGCAGTCCTCCACCTGATCCAGCGCGGTCGCGCCCTTCACCAGCACCTTCACGTCGGCGAACTCCGGCAGGAAGGTCGCGACCGGGTCATCCAGATGGAACCGCCCCTCCTCGAACAGCATCATCAGCGCGACGGAGCAGATCGGCTTCGACATGGAATAGATACGCAGCAGCGTGTCGGCTTCCCATGGCCTGTCCGCCTCGACATCCCGCTTGCCGGTCCAGTCGGCATAGGCGATCTGGCCGTGACGGGCGATGACGGTCATGGCCCCGGGCAGCTTGCCGGCGTTCACGTAGCCGTCCATCCAGGGCCGGATCCGCGCCAGCCGCTGGCTGCTGAAACCGACCTGTTCCGGGCTTCTGATTGCTTCCATCTGCTCTGTCTCTCCTGATCTCGCCAACCGGCTGCATACATCGTATGTAAACGGAAAAGCGCGTGCGCGCACCTTCAAGCCTGCGGGGTTCGAGACATGACCGACATTCGCGAGATGGTCCCCCCGTTCGGTACCCATCGACTGTCCGCACCGATGGAGCGATTGCGGGGTGCCACGGCGCATCTGCCCTCCAACCGGCTCGGTCGCGCGCTGAGTTCGCTGATCCGTCGTCTTGTCACCCGCGGCCCGGAAGACCCGATCGACGCGGAAATCTTCCCCGGTATCCGGGCGCGGCTGCGTCCCGGCACCAACCGCTGCGAGAAGCGGGTGCTGACCGGGTCGCAGTTCTACGACCATCAGGAGCGTGCCGCACTGGCCGCCGCCCTGCAGGCATCGGACAGCGAACCCTTCGTCTTCGCGGACCTGGGGGCCAATGTCGGGCTCTACAGCCTCTGGATGGTGGCCAGCGCCCGAGCGGCACGCCGGAACCTGCAGGTGCTCGCGGTCGAGCCCGACCCCGTGACCCGATCCCGACTGCTGGCCAACCTGGCCGCCTCCGGCGCGGAGAACGTGATGGTTGCCCCGGTCGCGGTCGGGGCCACGGCCGGACATGGCACGATTGTCGAGCATGGCAACAACCGGGGCGAAAATCAGGTGGCGGCGAGCGATGCCGCGGGGGCCGATGGCTTCGAAATACTGCCCCTCGACCAGATCTGCGACCGCTACGGCATCACCCGGATCGACGCCATGAAGGTTGACCTGGAGGGGCACGACGAGGCGGCGCTGCGCGGCTTGTTCGAGACCGCACCCGAAGCCCTCTGGCCCCGGGTCCTGGTCGTCGAGGCCGGCAAGGGGGAGGCCAGTCCGCCTGTCGTTTGCCTGTGCGAAGCCAACGGCTATACCACAGCCGGGCGCACCCGCCTGAACGCGATCATGCAACGTCACTGACAAGCACGGGAACTCGGGCCATGCGCATTGGCATACTGGAAACCGGTCGCCTGCCGGAACCGATCGAGGCGACCTATGGCGACTACCCCGCACTGATGGCGGAATGGCTGCATCCGGCGATGCCGGACGCGACCTTCACCGGCATCCCGGTGGTTGACGGCGAACTGCCCCACAGGCCGGCGGAGTTCGACGGCTATGTCATCACAGGCTCGAAACACGGCGTCTATGACGACCTGCCCTGGATCGGGCCACTGAAGCAGTTCATCCGTCAGGCGGCGGTGGCGGACGTGCCGCAGGTGGGCATCTGCTTCGGTCACCAGATCGCGGCGGAGGCGCTGGGCGGACATGCCGAGAAGTCCGCGCGCGGCTGGGGTGTCGGGCGACAGGGCTATCGGATCGAGCTGGGCGACGGCGTGCCGGAGATCGGCATGATCGTGTTTCATCAGGATCAGGTGCTCACCCTGCCGGCTGGTGCACAGGTACTCGGCGGCAATGACTTCTGTCCCATCGGGGTGGTGCGCTATGCCGAACCGGTCGCCACCGCCCAGTTTCATCCTGAGTTCACCGTAGCCTTCACTCAGGACTTGCTGGACTTCCGGGCAGTCGAGACCCTGCCTGCCGGGATCGTCACCCAGGCCCGTCAGTCCCTTGCTGAATCGCCGGAGAACGCCCGCTTCGGTCGCTGGGCGGCGCGGTTCCTGACGGGTCAGCTCTGAGTCACCCCCTGCACACGTCCGGTTTCCCGGGCCCCGCCCCTGATCTGCCCGAAAATCCGAAGAAACCACTTGTCAGCAATCCTGTCCCTTCGACTATACTTTCGCGAACGGTGTCTGGGAGGTATTGCACGTGTTGAGTGTGACTGTTCCGGGAATGATGCGTTGGCTGGCTGGCAGTGTTCTGCTCTTGGGACTTGCAGGCTGCGGTGTGGCACCAATGCAGCTGCCGCCGGTGACCGAACCTGCACCGGTCGCGCTCCGGTCTTCCGAAGCTCCCCCGGCAAGTGTCGTGCTTGACCGGATCGTCGCAACCATGCGCAGCGGCACCACGATCGGCCACCTGCCAAAGGGCGGTCTCGTCTTCAACGACACGCTCTGCAACACATACCGGAAGAATCGCATTCTCACCTGGTCCGGTGGCAATGCCCTTATCGGTGACTGGCGCGGGGAGTTCGGCACCGTGTTCTTCGCCACGATGGAGCGCAACGGCTTCAATGTCGTCGGCGACCCCAACAAGCTGTTTGATGCCGGACGTGAGGCGGCCGCCGCCGACCTCAAGGTCGGGGCAAGGATTCTGGAGATCAGGTCGAACATCTGCGAGTCGAGCCACTGGTTCAACGGCGCGCCGCGCGGCGAGTATACCGGGGAGGCGTATCTGAAACTGGAATGGGTGATCTATTCCAACCGGGAACGGCGGGAGATCCTGACCTTCACGACCGAGGGCCGGTATGAGCACAAGGAACGATCCCGCAGCCTGATGCCCGTCTATCTCGGCGCCTTCGAGCGCGCGACGGAGACCATGACCGGAAACCGGGAACTGCGCGATCTGGTGCTGCAGTACAATCGCCCGGCCAGCCCCGGCGTCTCCGAGAACGTGGTCATGGCCGACGCCCGGACACTGACTGGCGCGCCGGAAACCGCCCGGCCCATCAGCGAGAACCGCGAAGGCATTCTGGCCGCGGTCGTGACCATCCGTGCCGGCTCCGGCCATGGTTCCGGCTTCGCGCTGAGTCCCGACGGCTATATCCTGACCAACGAGCATGTGGTCGCCGGAGCAACGACCGTTCTGGTTCGTTTCGACAATGGTCTTGATGTCGATGGACAGGTCGTGCGCCGTGACAAGATCAGGGACGTGGCAATGATCAAGGTTCCGGTTCGCCTGTCCCATGTACTGCCGGTCAGGGTGAAGGACGCGGAGACGCTGGAACAGGTCTATGCGGTAGGAAGCCCGATCCAGGAGTCACTGCAATCGACAGTGACCCGTGGAATTGTCAGCGCGGTACGCGTCGCACAACACAGCGGCCTGCCAGTCATTCAGGCGGATGTCGCGGTGAGCGGCGGCAGCAGCGGTGGACCGCTGCTCGACGCGCAGGGCAATGTCATCGGCATCACAGTTGCCAGCTTCGGCGACGGTCAGAACCTGAACCTTTTCATCCCGATCAACGATGCGCTGCGGCGTCTGAACGTCAACCTTGAAACCGGGTCCGAAGGGTAACGGTCCTACTGACGCACGAGAATGCTGGGGGAGCGGCTGTAGCCACCGCCCGAGAGGACGAAGCGGAAGCCGCACAGGATCAGCAGGTTGACGATGCCGCCACCGGCAGCGACGGCATAGGACCAGACATAGCTGCCCGCCAGGTCGAAGATGAAGCCGCCCACCCAGGCACCGATCCCCATGCCGAGCCAGCCGAAGAAGATGATGATCCCCATGGATCGCGCGGCGATGCGCGCGGGGATCATCATGCGTGCGGTGACCAGGATCGACGACATGTCGCCGGAGTAGAACAGTCCGAACGCGGCAGCCAGAACCCATGTGGCCCAAAGTCCCTCGACGAAGGGAAAGGCAAAGACCAGCACGGTCTGACCGAAGGACATCAGCATCCAGCCATTGACCGGACCCACCATGTCGGCCAGCCGCCCGCCCAGGATGCGCCCCCCTATCCCCGCGATCATCAGCACCAGCAGCACGCTCGCCGCAGCCTCCGGCGCGATACCCCGGTCAGACACCAGGGCGACCGTATGGACGATCGGCACCGCCATGCAGAAGCAGCAGAAGAACGCGGCGGAGCTGAGGAACGGAATGACGATACGCGGCGGTGCCGGTGGATCCGGCTCGGCTGCCGGTGACGGTGTGCCGCCCGCCCCGACAGCGACGGTGCGGGTCGGCGGATCACGCACCAGCAGGGCCAGCGGAATGCCCAGCACCAGAAAGCCGATGCCTATGGTGGCATAGGCGGTCTGCCAGTCCCAGGCGGAGATCAGCAGGCGCGCCGCGAACGGCACCACCGCCTGACCGAACGCGCCTCCGGCGGCCATCACGCCGATGGCAAGTCCCTGATTGCGGCTGAACCAGTACCCGACCGTGGCGTAGATCGGGGTGCCCACGGCGCTGTTGCCCAGCGCACCGAACGCGAAATACATCAGATAGTAGTACCAGAGTGCGCCGGTCAGGCTGAGGGCGAAGAAGGAGATGCCCATCATCAGAACGCCGAAGAGGGCAATGTTGCGCGCGCCCTTCCGGTCAGCCAGCCAGCCCCAGATGATGCCGAACAGCGCCGCCGAGAGCGCCAGCGCGGTATATCCGGCCGAGGCTTCCCCGCGTGACCAGCCGAACTCCGCCGTCAGCGGTTTCAGGAAGACACCGACCGAGCCCACGCCACCGAACGCCAGGGTCTGAAGACCGAAGGCCACCGCGACCATGACCCAGGCATAGGGATTCTGCTCCGCGACGGCCGGCTGCGCGCTGTCTGCTGCATCGCCGCTCATGACCGGTAGGCCGGAATGCTGCCAACGGGTTCGGCGAACCAGACAGCGCGGGCGACGGCGCGGGCGAGGCAGTCAGCGGCGGCAGCGCCGATCTGGCTGAGCGCTGCCGGGTCGATCTCTCCGTTCCGCCGGGCTGTGGAAAGGGCAAAGACCGTATCTCCGTCAAAGGGGGTGTGGATCGGGCGAACGGCCCGCGCCAGACCGTCCTGTGCCATCATCGCGACACGCCTCGCCTGGCCCTTGCTCAGGGTCGCGTCGGTCGCCACCACGGCGATGGTCGTGTTCGCCCCCGGCAAGGCGGTCGCGGCGCCGCTGTCGTCGGGCGAGGTCCCACCGGGCGGTGGATTGCCGCCGAACTCCCCGTCACGCTCCAGCGCCCAGGCCCAGAAGGTGCGGCCATCACCCATGACCACGGAACCGGTCGGATTGGCGGCCACGAGCGCGCCCACGCCGGTGCCGTCATCCAGCACCAGCGAGGCAGAACCCAGCCCCCCCTTCAGCGGCCCGGCGGTCGCGCCCATCCCTGCACCGACATTGCCAAGCGTGAAATCCTCTGCCACCGCGTCCAGCGCCGCGCGACCCAGTTGCCGGTAAGGCGGGTCCTCGCCCCAGTCCTTCGCGCCACCGTTCATCAGGTCGAACAGGATCGCGGCAGGGACGATGGGAATGCGATGCGGGCCGACGGCAAAGCCACGCCCCCTTTGCGCCAGCCGGTTCATCACGGCACCTGCCGCATCCAGACCGAAGGCGGAGCCCCCGGAAAGCACAACGGCATCGATCCGGTCCACCAGGTTCTCCGGGTCCATCACGTGAATCTCCCGTGTGCCGGGGCCGCCACCGCGTACATCGGCTGCGGCCACACAGGGCTGGTCGGGCAGGATCACCGTGACACCGGTTATCGCCGCGCTATCTTCCGCATTGCCGACTTTCAGGCCGGGAACATCCGTGATCAGATTGCGGGGGCCGGTCTGGGGCATGAACAGGTTCCTGCGACGAACGAGAAAAGGCGACGCGATGAGACTCCTTTCAGGCACGGGTGACAAGACGGGCGTGACGCAGTGCAGATGGTCGGCGTCCGCACCCCTTGCGGCCCGGCTGTTGCTCTCATTGCTGATGCTGGCAAGCCTGTTCGCAGCACCCGCACAGGCCGAGTTGCGCCGCGAAATGGTCGCCGCGGCCCACCCGCTGGCTGCGGAGGCGGGCATGAAGATGCTGGCGCTGGGCGGCTCGGCGGTCGATGCCGCCATCGCCATCCAGGCCATGCTGACCCTTGTCGAACCACAGTCATCCGGCATCGGGGGTGGTTCCTTCATGCTGCACTTGGACTCCGCCACGGGCGAGGTCACGGCCTTCGACGGGCGGGAAACCGCCCCGAAGGCGGTCACGGAGGACCTGTTCCTCGACGCGGAGGGCAAGCCGCTCGGCTTCTTCGAGGCGGTCGTGGGTGGCCGCGCGGTCGGCGTGCCCGGTGTGCTGCGCATGCTGGAACTGGCGCACAGCAAGCATGGTCTGCTGAAATGGGCGGACCTGTTCACGCCAGCCATCGAGGCCGCGACGCATGGTTTCGCCATCACGCCGCGCCTGCATTACCTGCTGGCTCGCGACCCCTTCCTGAAGCAGTCGGGCGCGGCGGGCCGCCTCTACTACCACGGCGGGGGCCCCCTGCCGGTCGGATACCAGCTGCGCAACAGTGCGCTGGCCCGGACACTGGCCGACATCGCCCGGAACGGTGCGGAGGCGCTCTATCGTGGCCCGATTGCAGCGGCCATCGTTGCCGCCGTGCAGAGCCATGCGACCAATCCCGGTGTCATGACCCAGAGCGATCTGGCGAACTACCGGGCGAAGCAACGCACGGCGATCTGCACTCCCTACCGCAGCTATCGCGTCTGTGGCATGCCGCCGCCGACATCGGGCGGCGTGACCATCGCGCAGATCCTGGGGCAACTGGCCCATCTGCCCATCGCCGATGCCGCCCCCGGATCGGCCCGCGCCATCCACCTGATCTCGGAGGCGGAGCGTCGTGCCTATGCCGACCGTGGCCTCTACCTCGCCGACAGCGACTTCGTTGACGTGCCCGTCGGACCGATGCTGCGGCCCGCCTATCTCAAGCGCCGCGCCGCGACCATTGACCTGGATCGCAGCACCGGCCCGGTGGCGCCCGGCGACCCGCTGGACCACACTT
Organism: uncultured Kordiimonadales bacterium; assembly: GCA_963976775.1. GTDB lineage: Bacteria > Pseudomonadota > Alphaproteobacteria > Minwuiales > Minwuiaceae > Minwuia. Next base: position 6,002 of record CAXBNO010000002.1, on the reverse strand, counting down.
GGAACTTCCAGAGCGGGGCTGACCTCAGCCAGCCGTCCACGACCCATTTCAGCGTCATCGACCGGGCCGGCGACGTGGTTTCCATGACTTCGTCCGTGGAGAATGCTTTCGGGTCACGGCTGATGGTGGGCGGATTCATGCTCAACAACCAGCTCACCGATTTCTCCTTCCGTCCCTCAGACGGTGATGGCCGACCTGTGGCGAACCGGGTGGAGCCGGGCAAGCGACCGCGCAGTTCCATGTCGCCGACGATCGTCCTGAACGATGACGGCAGCCTACGCCTCGCCATCGGCTCTCCCGGCGGCAGCCGCATCATCGGCTATGTCGCGAAGACCATCGTTGCGGTGCTGGACTGGGGTCTGGATGTGCAGGCCGCCATCGACCTGCCACACCATACCAACCGCAATGGCGACACGGATCTGGAGCTTGGCACGGCAATCGCGGACCGGATGGAGGAACTGACCGCCATGGGTCACAGCATCAGCCTGCGCACCCTGAACAGCGGCCTGCACGGGATCGAGCAGGTGGACGGTGTCCTGCGGGGCGGGGCCGATCCCCGTCGTGAAGGGGTGGTGCTCTCGGGCGGAAACTGATGCTGTCCCGCAACGGATTGAATCGCACCAGCCCGTCAGAACCGGCCACAGTGCTTGACAATACCGGCATCGGGGCTATTTTCCGCCACCTGAATTCACCGCTTCAGAGCAGGAAGTGACCAATGGCCAAGCCAACCGTCGTCAAGATCAAGCTCGTCAGCACGGCTGGCACGGGCTACTTTTACGTCACCAAGAAGAACCCGCGCACGCTGACCGAGAAGATGGCGCTGAAGAAGTACGATCCGGTCGCGCGCAAGCACGTCGAGTTCAAGGAAGCCAAGATCAAGTAACGACCCGGTCGCGGGCGTTCTGATCCGGGTTTGCCGATCTGCAAGGGCCGTGGTGCTGCACCGCGGCCTTTTTGCGTGTGGCGGCAGGCGGCGTGGGCTGGCCCTGGCCTCTGGCCCGACGACCTACCAGTCGAGCATCGCCATGACGGCGCGCGGCGTGACGCCTGCCTCCGCACAGGCAGCGGAGACCGCATCCGTATCCACGGTCCCGTCCTTGACGAAATCACCCGCATGGACGCCGGAAGCGATGAGGACGGAGCTGATCCCGGCATCTGTGGCACCCCGGATGTCGGTGCGGATGGTGTCGCCGATCATCAGGCTGCGGCTGAAGTCCAGACCGGCCAGTTCGCTCCGGCAATAGTCATAGGCATTGGCGAACGGCTTGCCGAACCAGTGGCTGGTGCCGCCCATGTCCTGATAGGCCAGCGCCAGCGCCCCGGCACAGGGTTCCAGCGTGTCGCCATGCTGCACCACATAGTCCGGATTGGCGCAGACCAGCGGCAGACCGGCATCCAGCACCGACTGCAGACGCGGCTGGTAGTCGGCCACCGTTTCCGTGGTCACATCGTCCAGGCCGGCACAGAGCAGGAAGTCGGCGGCGGCCGGATCGGTCACTTCCTCGAAGTCCAGACCCGCCAGGATGGAACGGTCCGGCCCCTTGCCCCAGAACATGAACCTGCGACCGAACGGCGCGTCCTGCGTGACCATGGCATGCCGCACCAGATCGCCGGAGGCGACAACGCGGCGATAAAGGTCGCGGGCAACGCCCATCTCCTGCAGCCGCCGGTCCACGTCCTGGCCCAGTCGCGGCGCGTTCGACAGCAGGATCACCGGGCGGTCCTGAGCCGCCAGCCCCTGCAGGGTCCGCAACGATCCGGGGAACACGCGCACGCCATTGTGGACGACCCCCCAGAGGTCGAACAGAAACGCATCATGCGCCTGCGCAAGAGGCTCCAGATGGTCGATGGCTGGCACGGTCATGGTCGGGCATCCTGTAGATGAGGCAGCAGTCCTGAGGGTCGTGCGCCTGCGATACAGGTCTCAGCCCCTGCCGTCCAGCGCATCGGCCATGGCCCGCAGTTTCGCCTTCTGGATCTTGATGCCATTGGCCGACTGCGTGGTCGGAAAGGCGTCCAGCACGACGACCCGCGCCGGAACCTTGTAGCGCGCCAGCCCCTCCGCACAGAAGGCGATGACCGCCTGCTCATCGAACGCCGCCGCATCATCCGACAGCACGAAGGCGACGGCGCGGTTGCGGCCCCCGACCGTGGCGCCCACCACCTGAACGTCACTCACCGACGGATGATCCAGCACCCGCGCCTCGATCTCCGCCGGGGCCACCAGGAAGCCGCCAAGCCGCAGCACATCGCCCATGCGGGACAGGAAGATGAATCCCCCCCCGGCGTCAGTTCCGCCAGATCGCCGGTGCGGATGAAGCCATCTTCCGTGATCGTCTCGGCGGTCGCTTCCGGGTTCAGGAAATATTCCATCATCTGCGACGGGCCGCGCGCTTCCAGCTCCCCCGGTTCCCCCACACCCAGCAGTTTCCCGCTCTCCGGATCGCGGACCCGGATCGCTGCCTTCGGCGACGTCAGCAGACCGCCACCCCTGCGCCGCTGGCTCAGCGGTGCCTTCGGATCCCAGTGCGAATAGAGCGCCTGCACCTCCGACATGCCGTAGACACCCACCAGCGTCATCCCTCGCGCGTCGGCACGTTCCGCAATATCATCAAGTGCGGCATTGAAACTGCCGAAGATGCCATAACGGAACTTCGGGAACGGTACCGGATCGTCGGTCGCGCCCAGCATCATGTTGTACATGTCGTCCGAGCCAGCGGTATGGGTGATGGCATAGTCGTGCATCAGCCGCACCGCCTCCGCCGTGTCGAAGAACGGCATCACCACGGAGGTCCGTCCCGAGGCCAGCGCACCGGTGATCAGGGTCAGGCCGAAGACACCGCAGAACGGCATCGGCTGCAGGATCGTCACCCCGTCGTCCCGCCAGCCGAAGCGGTCGGCGATCTCCAGCGCATGATCGGCAATGCTGGACTGCGGGTGCAGCACGAACTTGGGCGCCTTGGTGGTGCCGGAGGTGGTGAAGATGGCACAACCAACCGCCGCGTCGGCCTGGTCTTCCGCCATCTCCGCCGCGGCATCCAGATCCGCATAGGCAATCGATTTCACACCCGGTATTGCCGGCAGGGTGGCGGTGGCGGCATCATCCTCGCCATAGATCACCAGATGCTCCAGACCGGAAAGCTGTGCCGGGTCCACATCGGCCAGGATCCCGGCAAAGTCGATCCCCTTGAAGCCCGGCCAGCAGAACAGCACCTTCGCGCCGGAACGTCCGACGATGTCCCCGACCTCGATCGCGCGGTAGCGGGTATTGACCGCTGTCGCGATGGCGCCGAGCCGGGCACAGGCGAAGAAGGCGGCAAGGTAGGCGGGCGCATTCGGCATCCACAGCGCCACACGATCACCACGCCCGACACCAAGGTCGGCCAGACCACGGGCCACCCGCCGGGATGCGGCTGCGAGTTCCGCATGGCTGACGGGTGCATCGCGGTAGATCAGTGCCGGACGGTCCCCGGCCCGTTCGGCCGCGATCCCGAGAAACTCAGTCAGGTTTGTCATGCCGCAAATTCTATGGCGCTTCATCGCGGAATGGAAATGCAACAGGTCGAGCGGGCCATGCAATCCTTGCCTGTCGCAGCCGCATGCCCCACCCTGCCCCCCGTCGCCCGCCGCCGCAGGAGAACCCGCCATGCCCGATGCCGCCAGGACGGATACCAGACAGGCCCACCGCGTCACCACCGAGCCTTGCGCGAAACGCGTCCGTGTCCAGTTCAACGGCGAGACCGTGGCAGACACCACCGAAGCGCTGCTGCTGTTCGAGCCGCCGATCACGCCGGTCTACTACATCCGGCTGAAGGACATACCCGAACGGTTTCGGGTGCCGACGGATCATTCGACCCATTGTCCCTTTAAGGGCGACGCCTGCTACTGGAACATCACGGTCGGCGACCGGGTGGCGGAGAACGCGCTCTGGTCCTATCCCGATCCGATCAGCGCGGTTCCGGAGCTGAAAGGCCATGCCGCATTTTATTGGAACCGCATGGACCGCTGGCTGGAGGAGGACGAGGAAATCTTCGTCCATGCCCGTGACCCGCATGTCCGCATCGACATCCTGCCCTCCAGCCGACGGGTCGAGATCAGCCTGGATGGCACCGTGCTGGCGGACAGTACGCAGGCGCTGTTCCTGTTCGAGACGGGGCTGCCCGTTCGCTACTACATCCCGGCTGAGGATCTGCGTCACGACGTTCTTGTCGTCTCCGAACTGGAGACCGCCTGCCCCTACAAGGGGGTTGCCGACTATCACCATGTGGATCTGGCCGGGACGCGGCACGAGAACCTGGTCTGGCACTACACCAGCCCGGTCCGGGAGGCGGCGCCGATCCGGGACTATCACTGCTTCTTCAACGAGCGGGTGGACATTCGCGTCGATGGTCTGCTGCAGCATCGTCCGAAGACGAAGTGGTCAGCGAAATAGTTCGGCTTGCCTGACGCGCCGCCTGTCGTAACCTGTCCACCGGCGCAGGCGACAGCGGGGGGAGCGCAGATGTTTCAGGACCAGTGGGGCAATCCGGTCACGGCGGCCAACAGCGAGGCAGTCGATGCCCTGGATCGGACGATCATGTCCTACCTCGGTTTCCGCCTGGATACCGGTACGCACCTGAAGGCCGCCATGACGGCCGATCCCGAGATGCCGCTGGGGCTGATCTTCAGCGGTTTCTTCTTTCTGCTGTTCTGCCAGCCGAAGATGCATGTGCGCGGCCTTGCCGCCCGCGACACGGCCCGGGCAGTGGTCGCGGGCAGCACGGTCAGCATGCGGGAAAGACATTACATGACCGCGCTCGAGTCCTGGGCCGACGGGGACTGGGAACGGGCGATTTCAGCCCTCGAGGCCATCCTGCTGGACCACCCGCTCGACCCCATGGCCCTGCGTCTCAGCCATTACCTGCACTTCTACACCAGTGGCGGCAGGGCGATGCGCCTGTCGTCGGCGCGCGTGCTGCCGTTCTGGAGCATGGACCAGCCGGGCGCGGGCTACATCCAGGCCATCCATGCCTTCGGACTGGAAGAGAACGGCGAGTACGACGCCGCCGAGACCCACGCCCGCAGGGCGGTGGAGATCAATCCGGCAGACCTGTGGGGCATCCATGCCGGGGCGCATGTCATGGAGATGCAGGGACGGCACCGGGAAGGCATCGGCTGGATCAGTGCGCACCAGCAGCACTGGGCATCGGGCACTAACAATTTCCGCTTTCACGTCTGGTGGCATCGCGCGCTGTATCATCTGGAACTGGGCGATCACGCGACAGTCCTGGATCTGTATGACCGGGAGATCCGTGCGGAATCGACGGAAGAATACCTCGACATCACCAATGGCACGGCGCTGCTCTGGCGACTGGAGCAGGAAGGTGGCGATGCCGGCAACCGCTGGCAGGAACTCGCCAGCCGCTCGGCGGAGCGGGTCACCGACCACCTGCTCTGCTTTGCCGATGTGCACTATGCCATGGCGCTGGGTGCAACCGACCGGACGCTGGAAGCCGGCGACCTGCTGGAAGGCATGCGCAACGCCAATGTCGATGAGACCAGCAGTCAGGGAACCGTCTATCGCCAGGTCGGCATCGCCCTGACGGAAGCCATCATCGATGCCCGTCAGGGACGACATGACCAGGTGGTGGACCTCCTGTTGCCGCTGCGGGAACAGTTCGCGCTGGTGGGCGGCAGTCACGCGCAACGCGACATCTTCGAGCGGGTGCTGCTGGAAAGCGCACTTGCCGCCGGGCGCGCGCCACTTGCCCGCGCGCTGTCGGCAGAGCGCGTCGATCAGAAACCGGCCAGTCCCTACAACTGGAACGTCCATGCCCGGGCGATGGACCTGGCGGGTGAGCCGTCGGCTGCGGCAGCCGCGCGTTACAAGGCGGCGACGCTGGCGGCCTGATGGCCATGCATCGCGGATGGCAGGCGGGTCAATCGCGCTTCAGCATGCGCGCCACGCTGAACAGGTTGCGCGGTCGTGCCTGGGGGTCCGTCGGCATTTCCCCTGACAGGAC
>CAXBNO010000001.1:0-25868 GCA_963976775.1 uncultured Kordiimonadales bacterium | reverse complement strand
CTGCCAGTGGACGGGATTGTCCGCGTGCTGCACCAGATAGGGGCTGGTTTCCCGGTCAAGGTTGTTGCGGGCGAAATCAAGGGTCATGTTCTGGCTGCTCCCGGAACCTGTTGCCGACGGCCACCATTGCCCCCGGGGGGTCGAATGGGGTCATATGTCTGTCTCTTCCTGACCATAGGACAGCGATCATGAAAGTCACCATCGACATAGACTGCACGCCCGAGGAAGCCAGGACCTTCATGGGCCTGCCCGACGTGCAGCCGATGCAGCAGCGTCTGCTGGGCGAACTGGAGGAGAGGCTGCGCCAGAACGTGCGGGACATGGAGCCGGAGGCGCTGATGAACAAGTGGCTGCCGCTGGGCATGCAGGGGATGGAAAACATCCAGAAGGCCATGTGGTCCAGCATGATGAATGCGGGCAAGAAGCCGACGGAATGACCCTTCCGGCTTCCCGGACCCCGCCAGCAGCCTGACCTTTCGGGGGACCGCGCCATGACCTCCGCCGATACCATCCACGCGCTCTCCAGTGCGCCGGGGCCTGCCGGGGTTGCCGTCGTGCGCCTGTCCGGACCCGCCACCCGCGCGGCGCTGACCGCGCTGGCCGGGGCTCTGCCACCCGCCCGCCACGCCGCGCTGCGGGCGCTGCGCGATCCGGCGACGGGGGAGGTGCTGGACCGGGGCCTGGTGCTCTGGTTTCCGGCGCCCAACAGCTACACGGGGGAGGATCTGGCGGAGCTGCATGTCCATGGCGGCCGCGCGGTGCTGGACGGTCTGTTCCGGGTGCTGGCGACGCAGCCGGGCCTGCGCATGGCGGAGGCGGGGGAGTTCACCCGCCGCGCCGTCGCCAACGGCACGCTCGACCTGACGGCGGCAGAGGGCATCGGCGACCTGATCGCCGCCGAGACTGCGGCGCAACGGCGGCAGGCGCTGCAGCAGGCGGATGGTCATCTGGCCGCGCTCTACCAGGGCTGGAGCGCCGATCTGGTGGCGGTGCTGGCCTGGATGGAGGCCTGGCTGGATTTTCCCGACGAGGATCTGCCGGACAGTCTGGTGCCTGAAACCACGGCCCGGTTGGCGGCGCTGCGGGACCGTATCGCCGAACATCTGGCCGACGCCCGGCAGGGGGAGCGGGTGCGGACCGGCCTGCAGGTCGCCATCGTCGGCGCACCGAACGCCGGCAAGTCGACCCTGCTGAACGCGCTGGCGCAACGCGACGTTGCCATCGTCACGGCGGAACCGGGGACGACGCGGGACGTGCTGGAGGTGCAGCTCGATCTCGGTGGTCACGCTGTCACCCTGCTCGACACGGCGGGTCTCAGGGAGACGGAGAATGTCGTAGAGCGGGAGGGGATCCGGCGGGCGCGTGAACGGGCCGGTAGTGCGGATGTGGTGGTTCATCTGGTCGAGGCCGGGACTCATTCTGCACCGCTCGAACTGAGCGACGGTGCATCGGGGGAGGCTCAGCCGCCCGTCATCCAGGTGCGCAGCAAGGTGGACCTTCCGCACGAACCGGAACCGCAAGATATGGTGTCATCATCTGTCATCAACCTCTCGGTCATGAGTGGCGAGGGCCTACCGACCCTGCTCGACAGGCTGACGGACATGGCGCGCGACCTGACCGAAACAGGGGGGTCCGCGCCCCCGACCCGCTGGCGGCACCGCGAGAGCCTGACCCACACGGTGGAGGCCCTGGATCGGGCGCGGGAGGGCCTGGCGAACGGGCTGCCGCTGGAGCTGGTGGGGGAGGACCTGCGCATCGCGATCCGGGCGCTGGGCCGGATCACGGGCAAGGTGGACGTGGAGGATCTGCTGGATGTGATCTTCCGGGATTTCTGCATCGGCAAGTGACCGGGATCGACCTGTTTCACGTGAAACAGTCTCTCCGCGATCCGTCTCAGGTCCGCACCGCATTGACTCACGCGGCAGCAGGAGTAGAAGCAGCCCATGACCAGCGAAAACGGCACATTCTGGGATGTCATCGTCATCGGTGGCGGCCATGCGGGCTGTGAAGCCGCTGTGGCTGCGGCCCGCACCGGCGCGCGGACCCTGTTGCTGACCCATCGTCTGGACACCATCGGCGAGATGTCCTGCAACCCGGCCATCGGCGGACTGGGCAAGGGTCACCTGGTGCGGGAGATCGATGCGCTCGACGGAGTCATGGGCCGCGTCGCCGATGCGGCCGGAATCCAGTTCCGTCTGCTCAACCGTTCCCGTGGCCCTGCCGTTCGTGGGCCTCGGGCGCAGTCCGACCGCAAACTCTATCGCAATGCGATGCAGGCCATACTCGCATCGCAGGATGGTCTGACCCTGAAGGCCGCCGCTGTCGAAGACCTCGTCATCGACCGGTCGGGGGACCACATGCAGGTGACCGGTGTGGTCACGTCCGACGGTCAGGTCCTACCCGCCGGTCGGGTGGTCCTGACCACCGGCACCTTCCTGCGCGGCCTCATCCATATCGGGGAGAAACGCATCCCGGCCGGGCGGGCAGGGGAAGCTCCGGCGACCGGCCTGGCGCTGACCCTGGAACGCGCCGGGTTTGCGCTCGGACGGCTGAAGACGGGAACACCGCCCCGGCTGGACGGGCGCACCATCGACTGGTCGGTCCTCGACGAACAGAAGGGTGACGTGCCACCCGTACCCTTTTCCTTTCTGACGAAGCAGATCACGACGCCGCAGATCTCGTGCCACATCACGGAGACCAATCCGGCGGTGCATGAGATCATCCGCGCCAATCTCTCCCGCTCCCCCATGTACTCGGGTCAGATCGAATCCACCGGGCCGCGCTATTGTCCCTCCATCGAGGACAAGGTGGTGCGCTTCGCGGATCGGGCGCGGCACCAGGTGTTTCTCGAACCCGAAGGGCTGGACGACGACACGGTCTATCCCAACGGGATCTCCACCAGCCTGCCGGAGGAGGTGCAGCATGAACTGCTGCGTCACATGCCCGGCCTGGCCAATGCCCGCATCTTCCGCCCCGGCTATGCCATCGAGTACGACTACGTCGATCCGCGCGAGCTGCATCACAGTCTGGAGACGCGCCGGATCGGCGGGCTCTATCTCGCCGGCCAGATCAATGGCACCACCGGGTACGAGGAGGCAGCGGCCCAGGGCCTGGTCGCCGGCCTGAATGCCGCGCGCGGTGCCGGGGGACTGACAGCCTGTATCCTCGACCGGGCGGAAGCCTACATCGGGGTGATGATCGATGACCTGGTCACCCGTGGTACGGCGGAGCCCTATCGCATGTTCACCTCCCGCGCCGAATACCGCCTGTCGCTCAGGGCCGACAATGCCGACCAGCGTCTGACAGCGCGCGGGGTGGCGATGGGCTGTGTCGGACAGGCCCGGGCGCGTGTCTACACAGCCAAGGCGGCGGCGCTGGCCGAGGCCCGCGAAGCGGTCGCCGGGCTGAACCTGACTCCGCAGGAAGCCCGTCGTCACGGGCTGCAGGTCAATCTGGATGGCGCCCGTCGTACAGCCGCTGACCTGCTGCGCTATCCCGCCATCGATCTGTCCGATCTGATCCGCGTCTGGCCGCAACTGGCGGCCTACGATCCGGAGGTGCGGGAACAGCTCGAGATCGATGCGGTCTATGCGGGATACATGGAACGACAGCAGGCTGACATCGTCGCCTTCCGCAAGGATGAGTCGCTGGTATTGCCGGACGACCTCGACTTCTCCGTCATCAGCGGCCTGTCGAACGAGATGGTGGAGAAGCTGCAGCGCGCCCGCCCGGCCACGCTTGGCCAGGCTGGTCGGATTCCGGGAGTGACCCCGGCTGCACTTACCCTGCTGCTGGCCCATGTGCGGCGCGGTGTCGGTGTTGCCCGGACACCTGCAGGCTGACGCCGATGGATGCGGAGGGGTTCAGGGTGCGGAGTGGTGTTTCACGTGAAACAGTGACCCGCCTGCAGGATCTCGAGGCCCTGCTGAATCGCTGGAACCCGCGCATCAATCTGGTGGCGCGATCGACCCTTGGCCAGTTCTGGGCCAGGCACGTGCTGGATTCCTGGCAGCTCGTGCCGCTGGTTCCGGCTACCGCGCGAAGCTGGATCGATCTGGGCAGCGGCGGCGGATTTCCGGGCCTGGTGGTCGCCGCGACCCATCCCGCCCATGTGACCCTGATCGAATCCGATGCCCGCAAGTGCGCCTTCCTGCGGGAGGCCGCACGCACCATGGGGCTGGAAATCACCGTGATCACCGGTCGGATCGAGACGGTGACCGACCTGAAGGCCGATGTCGTCAGCGCGCGTGCCCTGGCGCCCCTGTCCCGGCTTCTCGAATGGGTGCAACCCTTCATGCAGAGCGACAGCGTCGGAGCGTTTCTCAAAGGACAAGATATTGAGAGTGAGTTGACCGCGGCCACGAAATGTTGGAAATTCTCCTGGGAGCGTCATCAGAGCCTCAGTGACGGGGCTGGCTCCGTACTCCTGGTTCGGGGGCTTGAACACCATGGAAATGCCGATACGTAGCCGACTCGCGCGCAAGCTTGCCGTTGTGAACCAGAAGGGTGGCGTCGGCAAGACGACCACAGCGATCAATCTCGGAACCGCCCTGGCGGCGGTGGGTCGGAAGGTGTTGCTGATCGATCTGGACGCGCAGGGCAATGCCTCCACCGGACTGGGTATCGACCGGGCGACCCGGGACCGGACTTCCTATCATCTGCTGGTCCGTGCTTCCGGGGTAGGGGCGACGATCGTGCCATCAGCCATACCCAATCTCGACATCATTCCGGCGTCGGTAGAGCTGTCGGGCGCGGAGCTGGAACTGGTAGAACTGAACCCGCCGCAGCGCCAGCTCGACGAGGCCCTGCGGCCGGTGATCCATGATTACGACTTCATCCTGATCGACTGCCCGCCCTCCCTGAACCTGGTGACGGTCAACGCGATGGTTGCGGCGGACGCGGTGCTGGTGCCGCTGCAGTGCGAGTTCTTCGCGCTGGAGGGCCTGTCGCAATTGCTCTCCACCATCGAACGGGTCCGGCGCACCCTGAACCCGAAGCTGGAAGTGCAGGGGATCGTGCTGACCATGTTCGACCGGCGCAATCGCCTGTCAGAGCAGGTGGCGGACGATGTGCGCGCGCATCTCGGCGCCAAGGTCTATGACACGATCATTCCGCGCAATGTTCGGGTATCGGAGGCGCCCTCGCATGGACGCCCGGCCCTGTTGTATGATCACCGCTGTGCCGGCAGCCAGGCCTATATCCAGCTCGCCGGTGAGATGCTGCGACGGGAACGGCGGCGGCCAGCGGCCTGACGGGGGACCGGCAGGCACTGCCGGGGTCGGATCATGACCACGCCGATTTCCCCCATGTTTGAACAAGTTGTCCGTCTGATGGCGGGCGGAGCCGGGCGGGACGACCGGCGAAGTGGTTCAGGGAGCCAGCAGAAAGATGACCTTCAACGATGATTCCGGTGATCAGGGTCGGCCCAGGCCTGAAGCAGCGGGCAGCGGTCGCAACCCCTCCGCGCGTGGCCTCGGTCGCGGCCTTTCCGCCCTGCTGGGGGAGGAGGTCGGCGAGAGTGACCGGAGCCGGGACCGCAGCCGTGGCCTGAGGCAGGTTCCCGTCGCCTACCTGCGGCCCGGCCGGTTCCAGCCACGTCAGGCCTTTGACGAGGACGAACTCGCGACCCTGGTGCAGTCGATCAACCGTCAGGGTATCCTGCAGCCGTTGATCGTCCGCCGCCTGCCGGGTGACGCGGAGGAGAATTACGAGATCGTCGCGGGCGAACGGCGCTGGCGCGCGGCGCAGATCGCGCAGCTGCACGAAGTCCCGGTCATCATCCGCGAACTGACCGACACCGAGACGCTGCAGATCGCCCTGATCGAGAACATCCAGCGGCAGGATCTGAACCCGATGGAAGAGGCGGAGGGCTATCAGCGCCTGATGCGGGAGTTCAGTCATTCCGCTGCCGACATTGCCGAAGCGGTCGGGAAGAGCCGCAGTCACGTCGCCAATGCAGTGCGTCTGCTGTCCCTACCGGACGATGTGAAGTCCTACGTCCGGTCGGGCGAATTGACGGCAGGTGCGGCGCGCGCGGTCATCACCGCCGACGATCCGGCGACGCTGGCGCGGGAAGTGGTCGAGCGTGGTCTGAATGTCCGCGACGTCGAAGCGATCCGACGTCAGGTGAAGCAGGGAACTGAAGCCAAACCGAAGCCGGAGCCGCGCAAGGACGCGGATACTGCCGCGCTGGAGCAGAGCCTGGCAGACGCTCTGGGTCTGAAGGTAGAGATCCGGCACAAGGGCACCAGGGGTGAGGTTCGCATCACCTATCGCACGCTGGAGCAGCTCGACGAGATCTGCCAGAGGCTCACGCGGACCTGATCCGGCGCGAGCGGACACGTAGTGCCGACTGGCAGTAGGTCTGTATTCTGAGTCATTCAGTGGTCTGACTCTTCAGAAGCGACGGCTGCGCTTTGCCATACCCTGAGCGGCGGTGCCGAGCCGAAGCAGCAGATCCCGATAGACCAGATCTTCAGAGAGCTGCCCGGACCGGCCACGGATGTCCGCCTCCACGATCAGGCGGCGTGCCGTGGCCCTACGGTCGGAGGGCCAGTAGTCGGCCAAGCGCCGGAAGGCGTCCTGACGGGAATGGGGGAAGATCCGCAGGCCCTTCAGAGCGGCATCGACCGGCTTGCCGGACTGCCGCGCGGCATCGAGTACATCGAAACGGTCGAACTGCGTCAGCAGGGAGGTGATGGTGATGATCGGGTGGGTCTTCTCGGCCATGCTCTTGTCGAACAGGCGCAGGGCCTGCGCCGTGTCGCCGCCGAGGCAGGCGAAGGCGATGGTCTCGAAGCCTACTGCTGAACTGTCCCCCAGTGCCGCCTCGACATCGGCCAGCGTGATTTCCTGCTTCGGGTCACCGGCATAGAGGGTCAGCATGCGGATGGTCTCGCGGTTCATCCGCCGATCCGGTCCCAGGCGGGCCACGAGAGCCTGTCTGGCGTCGCCGCGAATGCGAAAATCCTCCTCGCGCAGGATTTCGTCGACGAGACGGTCCATCGTACCGGCGTCATCAGGGTAGCAACCGATGGCTACTGCGTTGTTTACCTTGGCAGAAGCCACCCGACTGCGCAGTTTCTGGTTAGGCCGTACATCGCCGAGTTCGACAGTGACCAGCGATCCGACCGGATTGTCCAGCCAGGACTCGACGGCGCGCGAGGCGGCGGCGCCGCTGGCGTTGGTCACACGGATGACGCGCTCGCCGCCAAACATGCTGACCTGTGCGGCTTCGTCCGAGAGCCGGGCGGGATCCTCCGCCAGGGTATCGCCGTCGAGACGCAGGATGTCATCGGTCCCTCCGGGGTCGCCCAGGTGCCTGCGCGCCACCTGCATGGCGCGTTCCGCGGCGAGACCGGTATCCGGACCGTAGAAGACATAGAGGCGGATGTCAGGGTGGGTGCGGCCCAGCTTGCTGTCGGCGTCCCGTCCCTTCCATTCCATCGGATTACCTGTCCCGCAACGCCAGCAGCAAACGTGTGCGGATGGCCTCGCCGACCTGCTTGCCCGCCAGGCGTTCCGCATCGCGCTGACCGACCAGTGTGGCAAAGGTGTCGGCCACGACATTGTAGGCCACGGTCCGCCGAACCTGACCCCTGTCGTAGGTGGTCAGCCCGGCGGCATCCTGCAGTTGCCATGCAACATCGACGATGACATTGATCCGCGCAGCGGACTCATCGGCCTGAATGGCGACGCGTTCGGTGTCGGTCTTCATCTGGGATCGCAGCCGGTACCGAGGCTGGATACCGTTCTGCCGGTCGCCGATGCCGTCCAGTATCGCCAGCCGCATGGCCTGGCCGATCCGACCCGGGGGCTGATCGACACTGACGCTGCGCAGGCTGTCGGCCAGTGAGCCGCCGCCCGGGGCATAGACCGGTTCGAAGCCGCAGGCAGTGAGCGTCAGTCCCAGTCCCAATCCCAGGGCAAGCAGACCCTTCCGCAGCATCGCGGCAAGCCGGCCGGCGCGATTTCGCGTCCGGCCTGCCGCCCCTCCGATCCCGCATGTGTGTTCGCTATCTCGCATCAGACCACAATATTGACGATCCGGTTGGGCACAACGATGACCTTGCGCACCGACTTGCCGTCGATGGCGCGCACGACGTTCGGCGCCTCCAGCGCGGCGGCGCGCACGGTTTCCTCGTCGCTGTCCCTGGCGATCTCGATCACCGCGCGCTTCTTGCCGAGTACCTGGACGGCGATGCTGACCACATCCTCCGCCACCAGCGCCGCATCGGCCTCCGGCCACGGCGTGTCGACCAGCAGGCCGGAACCGTCCAGCATCTCCCAGGCCTCCTCCGCCATGTGCGGGGTCAGTGGTGCCATCAGGCGCACCAGGGTCTCGACGGCGAAGCGCCGGACGGCCCGGTCGGTGGCGGAATCGCCGCGCAGCTTCTCGATCGCATTGGTCAACTGGTGCAGTCGCGCCACTGCCTTGTTGAAGTGGAACCGTTCCAGATCATCGGTGAACCCGGCGATGGTGCGGTGCGCGGTGCGCAGCAGCTCATCCGCCGCGGACCCGGCCTCGGGCGGTGGCGCTCCATCTGCATCGCCGGCCTGGACTGTCTGCCGCACGGCGCGCCAGGCGCGCTGCAGGAACCGCCAGGCCCCGTTGACGCCCTCATCCGACCACTCCAGATCGCGCTCCGGCGGGCTGTCGGAGAGCATGAACCAGCGTGCGGTGTCCGCGCCGTACTTGCCGATGATCGCACCGGGATCGACGGTGTTGTTCTTCGACTTGCTCATCTTCTCCAGCGGCCCTTCGACCACTGCGGCACCGGTTCCGGCCTGGGTCAGGCTGCCGTCCGCGGCCTTCTCGACCTCCTGGGGATAGACCCAGATGTCGCCACCGTTGGCATCGCGCCCGGCGTGATAGGTGCGGTGGGTCACCATGCCCTGGGTGAACAGGCCGTCGAACGGCTCGTCCAGCGCGCCATAGCCGCTCTGCTTCATCGCCCGCATGAAGAAGCGGGAATAGAGCAGATGCAGGATCGCATGCTCGATGCCGCCGATGTACTGATCCACCGGCAGCCAGTAATCGAACTCCTCCGGGCGTACCGGCACTTCTGCCGCATCGGCGCTGGCGAAGCGCGCGAAGTACCAGGATGAATCGACGAAGGTATCCATCGTGTCGGTCTCGCGCAGGGCATCGGCACCGCATTTCGGGCAGGCCACGTCACGCCAGGTCGGATGATGGTCTAGCGCATTGCCGGGCCGGTCGAAGGTGACATCCATCGGCAACGCCACCGGCAGATCGGCGGCCGGAACCGGTACCACGCCACAGGCATCGCAATGTATGATCGGGATCGGACAGCCCCAGTAGCGCTGGCGGCTGAGGCCCCAGTCGCGCAGCCGGAAGTTCACGGTGCGCTCACCGGTCTTCGCGCCCTCGATCCGATCGATGATCTCCGCCTTCGCATCCGGCACCGTCATACCGTCGAGGAAGCGCGAGTTGATCAGCAGGCCGTCGCCCGTATACGCCGTGTTGCCGACTGTAAACGAGGCCGCGTCGCTGTCTGACGGGCAGACGACAGGAGTCACGTCCAGTCCGTACTTGCGGGCGAAGTCCAGGTCGCGCTGATCGTGCGCCGGGCAGCCGAAGATGGCGCCCGTGCCGTACTCCATCAGCACGAAATTGGCGATGTAAACGGGCAGGGTAATGCCGTCATCCAGGGGATGACGCACACGCAGACCGGTGTCGAAACCCTTCTTTTCCGCGCGTTCCAGCGCCTCCTCCGAGGTGCCCATCCGGCGGCATTCCTCGACGAAGGCCTGCGCGCCGGGATTGTCGGCGGCGATCTGCTGGGCAAGCGGATGCTCCGCGGAGATGGCCATGAAGCTGGCACCGAACAGGGTGTCGGGCCGGGTCGTGTAGATAGTCAGGCCATCCTCGTGACCCCCGACCGTGCCATCGAAGGCGAAGGTCATGCGCAGACCCTCGGAGCGGCCTATCCACTGGGTCTGCATCGCCCGCACCCGGTCGGGCCAGCGGTCCATGGTGCCGAGGGATGACAGCAGTTCGTCGGAGAATGCCGTGATGCGGAAGAACCACTGGGTCAGCTTGCGCTTCTCCACCACCGCGCCGGAACGCCAGCCGCGCCCGTCGATGACCTGTTCGTTGGCCAGCACGGTATGGTCGACGGGATCCCAGTTCACCCAGCTCTCCCGCCGGTAGACCAGATCCTGCTCCAGCATGTCGAGAAACAGGCGCTGCTGGTGCCGGTAGTAGCTGACATCGCAGGTCGCGAACTCCCGCGACCAGTCGAGGCTGAGGCCCATGGACTTGAGTTCGGCGCGCATGTTGTCGATATTGGCCCAGGTCCACTCCGCCGGATGCACCTTCTTGTCGCGGGCGGCGTTCTCGGCGGGCAGGCCGAAGGCATCCCAGCCCATCGGGTGCAGCACGTTGAAGCCGCGGGCGCGCTTGTAGCGGGCGACCACGTCCCCCAGCGTGTAGTTGCGCACATGGCCCATGTGGATGCGCCCCGACGGATAGGGGAACATCTCCAGCACATAGTATTTCTCGCGGCCCGGTTCGGCCTCGGCGCGGAAGCTCTGGCGTTCGTCCCAGACCGCCTGCCACTTCGGCTCGGTCTCGGCGGGATTGTAGCGTTCGTTCATGTCGGTCATGGCGGCTGTCATCTGTCGGCGATGGGAAATCGGATCATGGCGGGACCCGGACCACCGATCCGGTCGCGGCGGATCAGGGTGCAGGTCAGTCCTTGGGCAGGGGGCGCGTCACGGCAGCCGGTTGGCGCGTGCCCCGTCCCCGGTCATAGCAGCCCGGATTCCTGCCGCAGCTGCAGGGCGCGGAACAGGATCGTCTCTTCCAGGTTCGTGCGCACCTTCTCGGTGGCGGGCAGATCGATCCACTGGCCGGTGCCACGCAGTTCCTGCCGGACAAGACCCAGCGAAAAGGCATCGGGGGACAGGGACCGTGAGGTAAATGTCACATTCACGCGGAAACGCTCGGTCGGTGCCGCGGCGGGAACGTACCACTCCGTCCGGATCCGGCCTTCGCTTTCCGAAGCCTCGGTAATGGGCAGGAAGCCGAGCGTCTCCAGCGACGCCGTCCACAGGAACGGGTTGACGACAGAGCGTGCGGATACGGCCTGCTGCTGCTCGCGTGCCGCAACGCGCTGACTCTCAACGGATTCCGCGTCGCTGTCGCTGAAGGGATTGAGCGACGCGCACGCACCAAGGGCCAGCGTGGCGAGGATCAGGAGCATCCTGGCCCCGCCGAGACGTGCTTTCATGTCTGCAATTCCGATGTTCTGAACATGCTCATTCCGGTTCTATCCGACGTTCCGCGAGACCACAACAGGCGCTGTCGTCCCGCGTGCCGGGATTGATTCAGCCGTTGTGAGTGTGTAGTTCCCTTTTGCAGTAACCGCGTCTTCATTGTTTGCTGAAATCCTGTGTCCCATGCCCATTGCAGTTGCATCGACAGGTCCTGATCGCGAATGGCTCCGCCGTCTGTGCGGAACCGTTGCCGTGCTCGTCATGCTTGGTGGCGGCAGCGCCCTTGCCGGGTCGGGTCAGAAGGCTGGCGGCACGCTGCAGCTTGTGGCCCCTGCGGAACAGTCGGTTCCCTCGGTCGGGCGCATTCGCGGCTCTGTCGCACCTGCGCTGGTCGATCTGCTGACCCTGACGCCGCGCGCTGGCGGGCAGAACGGCGGCGGACTGAACCTTTCGGTCGAGCCCTCGGAAACGCAGACCGGAACACCCCGTGTCGGCGTCGGCTTCACCGACAGGGCCCATGGTGTCGATTTCACCGTCTTCGGCAGCGTTGGCGACACGGCGCAGCGCTATGGCCTCTCTTCCCTCGCCCCGGCCGAGCCGGTCAGCCGTTTCGCGCTTTCCGCAGCATCGGTTGATCCGACCTCCGATCCGGATCGTGGCAATGCCTGGCAGGTCGGTGGTCGCATTGGCTATGACGGCTTCTCCTTCGGTGCCGATCTGGCGCAGGGTGATGACCTGAAACTCGGTCGCATGCTGACCGACTATCGGCTGGGCATGAGCTATGCCGGGGCCAACTGGCAGGTTGGCCTGAAGTATGTCCGCAGCCAGTCGGAACGCGAGCAGCGGATACCCGATACCGCCGACGCGCTGGAGATCGGCGGTGCCTGGCAGCTCAATGGCTCCATCGGCCTGGTTGGCGGCATCCAGTTCTGGGATCAGGGACCGTCCACCGGTCTGGACAGCGAAGCCAACCGCGATGCGCTGATCTTCCTCGGCACCCGCATCCAGTTCTGACGTCCGCCCGTCCGGCCTTTCCCTGCACATGATTCGACCCGTGAAACGTGACTGCGACGACGGTTGCGCACATCCCTCCCTTGCCCCCCGGCGCATCCTCGCCTAGTTGATGGCCGGGAACGGGAAGATTGCTCCCCCCTGAAAGACAGCGATACGGAAGATTGCCATGGATCATCTCGACCGGCTGGAAAGCCAGAGCGTCTATATCTTCAGGGAGGCGTTCAACCGCCTCGGCCGCGTCGGCATGCTCTGGTCGCTGGGCAAGGATTCCAACGTTATGATCTGGCTGGCGCGGAAGGCCTTCCTGGGCCATGTGCCGTTCCCGGTGATGCATGTCGATACGGAGAAGAAGTTCCCGGAGATGTACGAGTTCCGGGACCGCTACATCAAGGAATGGAATCTGAACTTCCTCAGCGGCAAGTGCCCGCCGATCGAGGAGATGGATGCCAGCCTGCCGCCCGCCGCCCGCTCCGCTGCCCGCAAGACCCAGGGGCTGAAGAACTTTCTCGCCGCCAATCCCTTCGACGGCATCTTCGCTGGCATTCGCCGCGACGAGCAGGCGACCCGTGCCAAGGAGCGTGTGTTCAGCCCGCGCGGTGCGACCGGCGCCTGGAACTTCCGCGACCAGCCGCCCGAGTTCTGGGACCAGTTCAACACCGACTTTCCCCCTGGTACCCATGTGCGCATCCATCCGCTGCTGCACTGGACCGAGATGGATATCTGGCTCTACACCAAGCGGGAGAAGATTCCCGTCATCGACCTCTATTTCGCCAGGGACGGCAAGCGTTACCGCTCGCTGGGGGACAAGGACATAACCAATCCGGTGGACTCGCAAGCGGAGACGCTGGACGAGATCATCGAGGAACTGCGGACCACCAGGGTCTCCGAACGGTCCGGCCGGGCCATGGATCACGAGGCCGAGGACGCGTTCGAGCGCCTGCGCGCCGACGGCTACATGTAAGGGGTCCGGACCATGAGCAACCATCGCGAATCCCTGAAGACCGTCTTCGTCGGCCATGTGGACCACGGCAAGTCCACTCTGGTGGGGCGGCTGTTCCATGACACCGACTCCCTGCCCGATGGCCGGGTGGAGGAAATCCGCAAGATGTGCGAGCGGCGCGGCATGCCGTTCGAATATGCCTTCCTGATGGACGCGCTGCAGGCGGAGCGTGACCAGGGCATCACCATCGACACCTCGCAGATCTGGTTCAAGACGGCCAAGCGCGACTACGTCATCATCGACGCGCCGGGGCACAAGGAGTTCCTGAAGAACATGATCACCGGCGCGGCGGCGGCGGACGCTGCCATCCTGGTGATCGATGCCAACGAGGGCGTGCAGGAACAGTCCCGCCGCCACGGCTCCCTGCTGCATCTGATGGGCATCGGCCAGGTCACGGTCTGCGTCAACAAGATGGATCTGGTGGACTATTCCCAGACCCGTTTCGAGGCCATCGAGGAAGAGTTCCGCGCCTATCTGACCAGCATCGGGGTGACGCCGAACCACGTCATTCCGGTTTCGGGCCGCGAAGGCGACCTGATCACCGGCCCGTCGAAGCGCATGCCCTGGTACCTCGGCCCCAGCATCACGGAGGCGCTGGACGGATTCCGCGTGCCGCTGCCGGCCACGGACCAGCCACTGCGGTTTCCGGTGCAGGACGTCTACAAGTTCGATGAACGCCGGATCATTGCCGGTCGGATCGAGAGCGGCACCATCCGTGTCGGCGACACGCTGCTGTTCTCTCCCATCAACAAGACGGCGAAGGTCCGCACCATCGAGGCGTGGAACGTCGATCAGCTGCCCATGAAGGCCTCCGCCGGGCAGTCGGTGGGCATCACCCTGGACGAGCAGCTGTTCATCGAGCGTGGCCATATCGCCAGTCACGAGAACCAGCCGCCGGTCGAGACCGATGTGTTCCGGGCCCATGTCTTCTGGCTGGGCAGTGATGCGCTGGTGACGGGCAAGACGTACAGGATGAAGCTGGCGAATGCGGAGGCGCGGGTCACCGTGCAGTCAATCGACCGGGTCATCGACACCGGCGACCTGAGCCATGTCCAGTCCGACCGGGTGGAGCGCAACGCGGTGGCGGAGATCACCATCCGCTCCCGCCAGATGCTGGCACTGGATGAATTCCGCCACAACCAGAAGACCGGACGTTTCGTGCTGGTGGACGGTTTCGACATTGCCGGTGGCGGCATCATTTCCATGGAAGGCTACGCCGACCAGCGCAGCCTGATCACCGTCCGCGCCACCAATGTGACCAAGGTCGAGGCCGCCATCGGGCCGGAGGAACGCCACAAGCGCAATGGCCACAAGGGCGGCGTGCTCTGGTTCACCGGCCTGTCCGGTGCGGGCAAGTCCACCATCGCGGTCGCGACGGAGCGACGGCTGTTCGACAAGGGCTATCAGGTCTATGTGCTGGACGGCGACAACGTGCGCTTCGGCCTCAATGCCGACCTGGGCTTCAGCCCCGAGGACCGCGCGGAGAACATCCGCCGTGTGGGCGAGGTCGCGGCCCTGATGGCCAAGGCCGGTTTCATCGTCGTCACCGCCTTCATCTCCCCCTACCGCTCCGACCGGGACCGGGCACGGGCGGCGGCAGGCGCGGATTTCCACGAGATCCACATCGACGCCGACGTGGCCACCTGCGAAAGCCGGGATCCGAAGGGCCTCTACAAGAAGGCGCGTGCAGGCGAGATCAAGGATTTCACCGGCATCTCGGCCCCCTATGAGGCCCCGGATGCGCCGGAACTCACCGTCGATACCTCGGACCTGTCCGTCGATGAAAGCGTCGCCCGCGTCTCCGCCTACGTCGACCGCACCTTCACCCAGACCTGAGGGTCGCAGGTCGGGCAAGCCGGACATGGCGTCGGTGGGGTGGCGGTGAGCACCAATACCCCAACGCCCAAACCACGCCGCTCGCGGACTTGATCCGCGAGCCCAGCTCCCGGCACTGCGTCACCCGGATCGCACTGAGGTCGTAGCGAGTGTCATCGCCGATTTCCGTGCGGCACGCTGGGTACCCGGGTCAAGCCCGGGGGGGGGGGGGTGGTGGGCACCAATGCTTTCCCTCCCTCACACGCCGCTCGCGGACTTGATCCGCGAGCCCAGCTCCCGGCACCGCGTCGATCCATCTGCCACCACCCCCTCAATCGACCGGGATCTCCCCGGAGAGATCGCGCCAGTCGGGGTTCTGCGCCTCGATCAGTTCGAGTTTCCAGCTGCGTTTCCAGTGCTTCAGCGTGCGTTCGCGTTGGCGGGCGATAACCACGCTCCCGTGGATCTCGAACCAGACCAGCCGATGGACCTGGTGGCGGTCAGTGAACTGCGACCAGCCCGTCCGGTGTTCACCTAGACGCCGCCGCAGATCACGGCTGACACCAATGTAGAGCGTGCCATTGCGCCTGCTGGCGAGGATATGGACGTAGTAGCAGGAGATGGTCGGAGGCCGGACTGTTGACGATCAGTCGATCACGGTGCGGCACGCTGGATACCCGGGTCAAGCCCGGGTAAGGCGTCTGTGGGGTGAAGGCGATGAATACCGAAGCTCCAACGCCCAAACCACGCCGCTCGCGGACTTGATCCGCGAGCCCAGGTCTCGGCACTGCGTCGACCCGGATCGCACCAAGGTCGTAGCGAGTGTCATCGCCGATGCCGGTGCGGCACGCTGGATACCCGGGTCAAGGTCTCTTCCGCCAACCAACAATCTCACAAATGCAACATGTAAGCCCGGGTACGGCGTCGGTGGGGTGGGAGAGTTCGATGAGGCCGCTTCCCCTCCCTCACGTCCCCGGCAACTGTCCGGCTCAGTCGCCCAATGACAGCTTCATGCCGAAGTGGCTGTTGGTGAAGCTGAGCTTCTCGTAGAAGCGGACGGCGTCGTTGCGGCTCTGGTGGGTGCTGAGCTGGACGATGCCGCAGCCGCGTTCACGGCAGACTTCGATGGCCCAGGTGATCATCTGCTGGCCCAGTCCGCTGCCGCGCATGCTGCTGTGAATGCGGACGCTCTCGATCTGGCCGCGCCAGGTGCCGGTGAAGGACAGGCCGGGGATGAAACTGAGCTGCAGGCAGCCGACGATGTGCCCCTCCAGGTCGGCCACGGCCTGCAACTGGTTCGGATCGCGTTCGATGGCATCGAAGGCCTGGATATAGCGTTCGTCGAGGGGCAGGGAGGCGTCTTCCCGCGCGGCCCCCAGCCGGTCATCGGCCAGCAGGCCGACGATGGCGGCAACGTCGGCGGCTGTCGCGCGCCGGAATCCGGGAGTTGCCGTGCTCACGCAACCTTCTGGCGATAGGCGATGGAACAGTGATAATCGCAGTACGGCTTGCCGGTCAGCGTCTCGTGATCGCAGAAGTGGAAGTCACTCTCCCCCGGATGTCCGACGGGGAACTGGCAGCGGCGATGCTGCGGCAGGGCACCCGGCGGCGGCGGAGCGACGGCGGGTGCCTGGGGAATGGCTTCCTCCGGCTCCGGCTCCGGGGCCGGGCGGGTGAAGCGGGGGCGCTGCTGCTGGGCGGCCGGACGGGCCTTGGCGACGCGGGGGCGGCCCGGCTTCGACAGGCCAAGCCTGTTCGCCTTGCCGATCACGGCGTTGCGGGTGACATTGCCAAGCTGTTCCGCGATCTGGGCAGCGGTCATGCCCGTACCCCAGAGCTCCTTGAGCCGTGAAACCCGCTCTTCTGTCCAGCCTGCCGACATGATCCGTCTCCCGCGCTATATCTGGTTAATACCAGCTCAGGGCTAACAAGATACGGGATCAGGGAATCCAGACCAAGCAGGAATGGCCTGATTCGTCCAATATATTGTGGATAACCGGTCGATTGGATACCAGCCGGGCCGCAAAGCGACTGATTCCCGTGGATATTCCCGAAACGGAACCGCCCGCCGGGACAGGGTCCGGGCGGGCGGTGGTCTGGTTTCGCAACGGTGGCTGTGCCGTCAGTTCAGGCTCAGAACGCGTCCTCCGACAGGGCCATCAGGGTGGCACCACCGGACATGGCCTTGGCGGCATGGGCATGCATGTCGGGCAGCATGCGCTCCATGAAGAACCGCGCCGTTGCCAGCTTGGTCTCGTAGAAGGCGCTGTCGCCCTCGCCCGACGCCAGCTTCGCCTGCGCCTTCTCCGCGATCCGCGCCCACATGAAACCGATGGCGACCAGCGCCACGCAGCGCAGGTAGTCGGTGGAGGCGGCACCGGCCTCGTCCGGATTGGCCATCATCTTCGGGCCGATGTCGGCGGTGACGGACTGCAGCCGGGCAAAGGCCTTGGCCAGCGGCATGACGAAATCCTTCATCTCCGGGTTCGTCATGCTGGCCTGAATGAAGGCGTCCACCGGGTGATAGAAGCGGCGCATCAGCCGACCCATGCCGTCGGGCAGCTTCCGCCCCACCAGGTCCAGCGCCTGGATGCCGTTGGCGCCCTCGTAGATCATGGTGATGCGGGCGTCGCGGACATACTGCTCCATGCCCCATTCGTGGATGAAGCCGTGGCCGCCGTAGACCTGCATGGCATCGACCGCGCATTCGAAGCCCATGTCGGTCAGATAGGCCTTCACCACCGGGGTGATGAAGGCGGCGAAATCATCGGCCTGCTGCCGCTCGTCCGGGTCCGGGTGCTTCGACGCGAAGTCGATCATCAGACCGGTCCACAGCGCCAGCGCCCGCGCGCCCTCCACAAAGGCCTTCTGCTTCATCAGCATGCGGCGCACGTCCGGGTGCACGATGATCGGGTCGGCAGGCTTGTCCTTGGCCTTCACACCGGTCAGGGAGCGGCCCTGCACGCGGTCCTTGGCGTAGGTCACGGCGTTCTGATAGGCGGCGGAGGCCTGGCTGAGGCCCTGGATGCCGACACCCAGACGGGCGGCGTTCATCATGGTGAACATGGCGCGCATGCCCTTGTGCGGCGCGCCGAGCAGCCAGCCCTTCGCCCCGTCATAGTTCATGACGCAGGTGGAATTGCCATGAATGCCCATCTTGCGCTCGATGGCACCGCACTGCAGGCTGTTGCGCTCCCCCGGTTCGCCATTCTCGTCCAGGATGAACTTCGGCACCACGAACAGGCTGACGCCCTTGATGCCCTCCGGCCCGCCGGGGATCTTCGCCAGCACCAGGTGGATGATGTTCTCCGACATGTCATGTTCACCGGCGGAGATGAAGATCTTCTGCCCGGTGACCAGATAGCTGCCATCGTCCTGCGGTTCAGCCTTCGTGCGCATCAGGCCCAGGTCGGTACCGCAATGCGGTTCCGTCAGGTTCATGGTGCCGGTCCATTCGCCGCTGACCATCTTCGGCAGGTAGGCCCGCTTCTGCGCGTCATCACCCCAGTGGTGGATCGCCTCATAGGCGCCATGGGTCAGGCCCGGATACATGGCGAAGGCCATGTTGGCCGACGATGCCATCTCGGAGACCGCGAAGCCCAGCACATGCGGCAGGCCCTGCCCGCCATATTCGGGGTCTGCCGTCAGACCGCCCCAGCCGCCTTCGATATAGGACCGGTAGGCTTCCTTGAATCCGGTTGGCGTGGTGACGCTGCCATCGTCGTGGCGTGTGCAGCCTTCGGTGTCACCGACGGCATTCAGCGGCGCCAGCTCGTTCTCGAAGAACTTCGCGCCCTCCTCCAGGATCGCGTCCACCAGATCGGGGGTCGCGTCGGCAAAGCCGGGCAGGTTGGAATAGCGCTGCAGGTCGATGAACTCGTGCAGCAGGAACTTGAAGTCCTGTACAGGGGCCTGATAGGTCGCGGGCATTCGCGTCTCTCCTGTGGGTTTTTCGTGGCCTGTTCCATCCCTCTCCCCGTTCGTGTGCCGGAAGGGCACATTTGGCCGACCACCCATTGAAGCATACTTGCGTGGGTGGCCGGGAAGGGGGAGAGGGACGGGACAGTCCGCAATGAAACCGCCTCAGCGTCAGTTGCGCAGCGGGCGGCCCTTGGTCAGCATGTGTTCGATCCGCTGCAGCGTCTTTTCCTGCCGGATCAGATGCATGAAGCCTTCGAGTTCCAGCGCCAGCAACTGCTTCTCCGTCACCACTTCCGTGATGTCGGTATCGCCGCCGGACAGCACGCGTCCCACCCGGGCCGCGACTTCCACGTCATAGGCCGTGGCCTTGCCCTGCAGGGCGAAGCCTTCGACCGCCATCTGGAATGCGGTGGCCGCGGTCGGACCCGGCAGGTTGACCTCGATCGGTTCCGGCTTCTCGTAGCCTTCCACCATCGACAGCGCCTTCTGCTTGGCGTCGGCCAGCACCCGGCGGCGGTTCATGGAGATGCCGTCGCCTTCGCGCAGGATCTGCATGTCACGCGCTTCCTGCGCACTGGTCGCCACCTTGGCGGTGGAAATCGCCTCGAACGCCGCCGACAGGGCCGGCATCGGGCCCTGCGGCCGCCGCTTGTTGGCCAGGTTGCGGATCGTCAGTTCCTTGCAGCCACCCCAGCCAGGCAGCAGGCCGACACCGACCTCCACCAGACCCATGTAGCTCTCGGCGTGGGCCTGGATGGCGTCGGAATGCAGGCAGACCTCGCAGCCGCCGCCCAGCGCCATGCCGGCAGGTGCCGCGACGACGGGGAACGGGGCATTCTTCAGGCCCTGCATGGCCTTCTGGCCACTGGCGACGCCATTCTCGATCACCGGCCACATGGCGGCATTGGCCCCGAACAGGGCAACGCCGACATTGGCACCGACGGAGAAGTTGTCGGCGTCGGAACCGATGATCAGCGCCTTGAAGCCCTGCTTGTCGATCTTTGACGCGGCCACGATCATGGCGATGGAATTCTCGTCCAGACTGTTCATCTTGGAATGGAATTCGAGGCAGGCGACACCGTCACCCACGTCCCAGAGCGAGGCCGAGGCATTGGACTTGATCGGCTGCTTGCCGCGCTTCCTGTCGGCCAGGGTCCAGGCGTCCTCCGACACCGCGATCTCGGCATAGTCGCCCGCGGTGGTCAGGATATAGGCCTTCTCGCCTTCTTCCCTGTAGAAGGTCTTGCCGCGCGCGGCCTCCAGCAGGGCCGGGACCGGGCGACCTTCTGCCGCCAGCCTGTCGGCCAGCCAGTCGGCGCCCAGCATGTCGATCATCTCGAACGGGCCCCACTTCCAGGCGTAGCCCGTCTTCATGGCGAGATCGACACCACGGATATCGTCGGAGATCTCCGGCACCAGGTCGGCGGAATAGCTCAGCACGTGGCTCAGCACGGTCCAGGCGTACTGGCCGCCCTTGTCCTCATGCGTCACCAGGGCGCGCAGACCCTTCTTGCCCGCGCGGGCGCTGGCCAGCGTCGAACGCTGCTCGGCGCGGTACTCGCCGGTCCTGAGGTCGATGGCCTGCTTCACGGTCTGGCCGTCGATCTTCGTGCGGCGATAGAAGCCGCCCTTGCCCTTCCGCCCGGTGTAGCCGTCCGCGATCATCTTCTGCGTCAGCTTGGTCAGCGGGTGGTCGGGATCGACGAAGTCACGCAGCGGATCGTTGGCGGGCACCAGATCGATCATGGAGGCAATGACGTGCGGGCCGAGGTCGATGCCGGTCAGGTCGCCGAGACCGAAGATGCCGGTCTTCGGCACGCCGGTCGGGCGACCGACGATGGAATCCGCTTCCTCGACCGTCAGGCCCAGGTCATAGGCGGACCGGGTGGCGACGGTGGACCAGAAGATGCCGATGCGGTTGCCGATGAAGCCCGGCGTGTCCTTGCAGTCGACCACTTCCTTGCCCAGCTTCACATCGCCGAACTGCTTCAGCGCCTGGAAGGCGTCGTCGCGGGTCTTCGCCCCCTTCACCACTTCCAGCAGCCGCATGTAGCGGGGCGGGTTGAAGAAATGCGTGATGGCGAAATCGCCCGCAAAGTCTTCGCCCAGCCCTTCCGTCAGCACGTTCAGCGGAATGGTCGAGGTGTTGGAGGTGACGATGGAACCGGGCTTGCGCACCTCGTTCAGGCGCTTGTAGAGGTCGCGCTTGATCTGCGGATTCTCGATAATCGCCTCGCAGATCCAGTCGCAGTCGGACAGCGCGCCCAGGTCGTCTTCCAGATTGCCGGTCTCGATCAGCTTCGCATTGCGCTTGTGCATGAACGGGGCGGGGTTGGTCTTCAGCATCTTCGCGACCGCGCCCCTGGCGATGGTGGAGCGGTCGTTCGCGCCCTTCGGCACGATGTCGAGCAGCACCACAGGCACACCGGCATTGGCGATGTGGGCGGCAATGCCGGCCCCCATGACGCCTGCGCCGATGACCGCTACCTTCCTGATCTCGGCCATATCAGCAGGCCTCCAGGACCGTGGCGATGCCCTGACCGCCACCGATGCACTGGGTGGCCAGCGCCAGGCCCTTGCCCTCGCGCTTCAGCAGCGCGGCGGCCTTGCCGGTGATCCGGGCGCCGGTGGCCCCCAGCGGATGACCCAGCGCCAACGCGCCACCGTCGATGTTGGTATTGTCGAAGCTGATGCCGGTTTCCTTCATCACGGAGATGGCCTGGGCCGCAAAGGCCTCGTTCAGCTCGATGATGTCCAGGTCGGCGACCGTGATCCCGGCCCGTGCCAGTGCCTTCTCGGTGGCCGGAACCGGGCCGATGCCCATGATCTCCGGCGCGCAGCCTGCAACGGCGGTGGAGCGGATGCGTGCCAGCTTCTCCAGCCCGTGCGCATCGGCATATTCCTCGGAGCAGACCAGCACCGCGGAGGCACCATCGGTCAGCGGCGAGGAGGTACCGGCCGTCACCGAACCGTTCTGGTCGAAGGCCGGCTTCAGGCCCGACAGGTCGGCGGCGGTGGTGCCGGGCCGGATGCAGCCGTCTTCCTCGACGCGGATGTTGCCGTCGACGATGGCGACGATCTCGTCGGCCAGCCGGCCCTCGGCCTGCGCCTTGGCGGCACGGGCGTGGCTCTCGACGGCCATGGCTTCCTGATCGGCGCGCGGGATGTCGTATTTCCTCGCCAGGTTCTCGGCGGTTACACCCATGCCGATATAGGCTTCCGGATAGCGCTGGTAGAGGCCCGGATGCGGTGCCGGGTTGAAACCGGCCATCGGCACGCGGCTCATGCTCTCGATACCGGCGCAGATGAAGGCCTGCCCGGCACCCATGGAGATCGCACCGGCGGCCATGTGGATGGAGGTCATGGAGGAACCGCAGAAACGGTTCACCGTGGTGCCGGCGATGGTCAGCGGCAGATCGGCCAGGAAGGCGATCAGGCGGGCGACATTCAGCCCCTGTTCGCCCTCGGGGAAGGCGCAGCCGACAATCAGGTCTTCCAGATCAGCCGTATCGACGCCGGTCTTCGCCACCAGTGCCCGGACCACCTGGGCGGTGATCTCGTCAGGACGAACCTTCGCCAGGGCGCCCTTGTGGGCAAAGGTGAAGGGTGAGCGCTGGTATCCAGCGATTACCACGTTGGTCATGTCGGGGGTGCTCCCTCGCAGGTGTAGCTTGTTTGGTGGACCGTTCCTCCCCTCTCCCCCTCCCGACCACCCATCAGGATACTCGCGTGGGTGGTCGGGAGGGGGAGAGGGGAGGAACGGTCAGTCAGAAAGTCGGAATCAGATCAATCGGCGGCTTCGGCGGCGAGGCCCTGTTCGTCCAGCCAGCTCTCCACCTGACGCATCTGCGCTTTCAGTTCGGCGATGGTCTCGTCCAGTTCCTCGCGCTGCTGCAGCAAGGTCGCCATCCGATCCTCTGACGCGTCGAGCAGCATGCGGGCCTGGGCCACCTGGCCGTCGCGCAGTTCGTAGAGTTCCAGCCACTCGCGGATTTCCGCCAGGCTGAAGCCGAGACGCTTGCCGCGCAGGATCAGCGCCAGACGCCCCTTGTCGCGGCGATCATAGATGCGCTGGGTGCCCTTGCGCAGCGGGCTCAGCAGGCCCTTGTCCTCGTAGAAGCGCAGGGTGCGCGGGGTGATGTCGTACTCCAGCGACAGGTCGCGGATCGAGTAGGTTTTCGTTTCGCTCATGATGATGTATTCTCTGGCCGTCCGATGGGTGACGCAGGTGCTGCGCCGGTTGCCAATGTAATTAGATTACGTTGACGTAAACGTCAAGTGCTGGACGGTCCCTTTTCCCCTGGATGCGATAGCGGAAAGCGTGCATGTCCAGCCAACCCACCAACTACCGTCAGTTCTGGCCCTATTACCTGCGTGAGCATTCCCGCATCCTGACCCGGCGCATCCACTATTTCGGCACCGGTCTGGCGGTCATCGGCATCATCATGGCCGTGGCGAGCTGGAATGCCTGGTACCTGCTTGCGGCGGCGGTCTGCGGCTACGCCCCGGCCTGGTTCGCGCACTTCTTCGTGGAAAAGAACCGCCCCGCCACCTTCCGCTATCCCTTCTGGTCGCTGATCAGCGACTTCCGCATGTTCTTCATGTGGCTCGCCGACCGCCTGCAACCGGAACTGAAACGCGCCGGGTGCCTGGCCGAGATCGATCTGGAAGAACCGGACACCCCCGCCAGGGTGGAGTGAGGGAGGCGGTCCGGATTCACCTGCCCATCTGCTGAGACCGGTGCGGCACCATGGGTACTCGGGTCAAGCCCGAGTACTACGTGAGCGGGGTGCGGGGCGGTGAGTTGATCTGTTCGACCCCCTCCCCACGCCGCTCGCGGACTTGATCCGCGAGCCCAGGTCTCGGCACGGCATCGAACCGGATGCCGCGCAAGTGCATCCGTCGAATGGAGTCACCCGGCCGGGATCCGATCCGACCAGCCTCAGTGCGGCTTCGCGCCCGGGTCGTCGTCGAAGAGTTCGGCGAGCTTGTCCATCATGACGCCGCCGAGTTGTTCCGCGTCGACGATGGTGACGGCGCGGCGGTAGTAGCGGGTGACGTCGTGGCCGATGCCGATGGCGATCAGTTCGACCGGGCTGCGGGTCTCGATGTGCTCGATGACCTCGCGCAGGTGGCGGTCCAGATAGTTGCCGGTATTCACCGACAGGGTTGAATCATCCACCGGCGCACCGTCGGAGATGACCATCAGGATGCGGCGCTGCTCGGGGCGACCGATGACGCGGTCGTGGGCCCAGAGCAGGGCCTCGCCGTCGATGTTCTCCTTCAGCAGCCCTTCCCGCAGCATAAGGCCGAGGTTCTTGCGCGCCCGCCGCCAGGGCATGTCGGCCGCCTTGTAGATGATGTGGCGCAGGTCGTTCAGGCGTCCAGGATTGAGCGGCTTGCTGGCCGCTAGCCAGCGTTCGCGTGACTGCCCGCCCTTCCAGGCGCGGGTCGTGAAGCCCAGGATCTCCACCTTCACCGCACAGCGTTCCAGCGTGCGGGCCAGGATGTCGCCGCACATGGCCGCGACCGTGATCGGGCGACCACGCATGGAGCCTGAATTGTCCACCAGCAGCGTCACGACCGTGTCGCGGAAGTCGGTGTCGCGCTCCATCTTGTAGGACAGCGGCAGCGACGGGTTGGCGACGACGCGGGCCAGCCGGGCGGTGTCGAGATAGCCGTCGTCCAGGTCGAAGTCCCAGGACCGGTTCTGCTTCGCCATCAGGCGGCGCTGCAGCCGGTTGGCCAGCTTGCTGACGACGGACTGCATGTGATGCAGCTGCTGGTCGAGCTGTCCGCGCAGGCGGGTCAGTTCCTCGTTGTCGCAGAGATCACTGGCCTCCACGACCTCGTCGAAGTCGGTGGTGAAGGGGCGGTAGGCCGGGCGCGGCGGTTCATTGGCGAAATCATCCGGATAGAGCGGGCGGCGGCCCTTGCCGGCCTCGTCGCCCTCCCCTTCCATGTCGTCCTCGCCGGAGGACTGGACCTGCTCCCCCTGCTGGTCGGCGGCATCCTCTCCGTCCCCGGCTTCCGCCGATTGCGGTTCGGCGGCGTCCTGGCTGCCGTCCTGGCCCTCTTCCTCGCCCTGCTGCTGCTGCTCGCTGCTTTCCTCGGATTCCTCGTCCTCATCCTCGTCGCCGTCGGTCTGCTCGTCCTCCATGTAGCCGAGGTCGCGGATCAACTGCCGCGCGGCCCTGGCAAACGCTGCCTGGTCGTCGAGGTTGGACAGCAGGTTGTCCAGATCGCCCCCGGCCTTCTGCACCAGGTCGTCGCGCCAGAGATTCAGCAGGTTGCGCCCGTCCTCCGGCAGGTCCCGGTCAGACAGGGTCTCGCGCATCAGCATGCCGACGGCCTCCGACAGCGGGGCCTCCGACTGGTCGCGCAGGCGGCCATAGCCACGCACGCGGCAGCGTTCCTCCAGTGCCGCATGCAGGTTGTCGGAAACGCCCTGCATCTGGCGGGAGCCGATGGCCTCCACCCTTGCCTGCTCGATGGATTCGAAGATCGCCCGGGCGGTGCCGCCCTGGGGCATGTTGCGCAGGTGGACGCCGCGGTCGTGATGCTTCAGGCGCAGCGCAAAGGCGTCGGAGGTGCCGCGCACCTGCGCAAGTTCCGCCTTGTCCATGGCGCGTCCGGGTACCGGCAGGCGCGCGCGCTTGCCACGCAGGGTCGGAGTCTCGGGGCCATAGCTGACCTCCAGATCCTTCTCCCCCGACATGGCCCGCATCGCGGCCGCGACGGCGCGCTTGAACGGTTCTGTCGGTCCCTCCGCACCCTTGCTCACGTCGGCGGTATCCTTGTGTTGTGGACCGTTCCATCCCTCGCCCCCTCCCGGCCAGGAGTCGTTCGCGGGCTGTTCCATCCCTCGCCCCCTCCC